>NZ_JBJLSF010000013.1:0-70383 GCF_050871885.1 Kineococcus aridisoli
CCGGGTCGAGGACCCGGCGGCCGTCTGCTGCACGCGCGTGCTGATCGACCCGGCAGTCGCCTCTCGGCGAGTGGCCACTCGAAGTGGCGGAAGGTGAGGCCCGGGGACATGCAGTGGATCGATCACCCTCTACAAGCACCGGCATCAGCCCGGCATTCCCCGCTCTTCTCCGCGTGCGTGGGGTGGCCGCGGTTCATCAGCCCCGGCGCCTCAGCGGGGGCGGCTCAGCAGTGCCGCCTCAGCAGTGCCGGCTCAGCGGGGGTCGACCTCACAGGCCACACCGTCACCGTCGCGGTCCAGGTCACGGCTGTAGCCCTGCTGACCGGCGTACAACGGCGAGCCGATGGTGTTCCACACGTCGGTGCAGTTGGCGTAGAAGGCCTTGGACTGGCGCACCACACCCCCGGCGCGCGTCCACGTCAGGGTGCCGCCCTGGAAGTTCTGGTACACCCCGTTGGCGCTGGCCAGCTCCTGGCTGGTGGGGTACCCCAGCGTGCTGCGCTCCCAGCCGCGGGCGGCCCAGTAGCTGTAGAAGGCCCCCGAGACGCTGTGCGCACCGGTGGCCGGCGACCAGTACAGGGTGCCGCCCTGGAAGCGCTGGAAGACACCACCGGCCGCGGGCAGCTCTTCACCGGTGGGAAAGCCCAGGAAGGAGCGCTCGAAGCCCAGGGAGGCCCACAGCTGGTAGAAGGAGCCGGACACCTTGTGCGCGCCGGTGGCCGGGCTCCAGTACAGGGTGCCGCCCTGGAAGACCTGGAAGACGCCACCGGCCGCTGCGGGCTGCTCGTTGGTCAGCGGGTAGCCCAGCGGGCCGCGCTCCCATCCTTGGCCGGCCCAGTAGCCGTAGAAGGCGCCGTGCACCTCGTGGGCACCGGTTCCCGGGGACCAGTAGATGACCCCGTTCTGGAAGGTGTTGAAGGCCCCGACCGCGCCTGCGGTGGGCAGTTCATCGCTGAGCGGAGCGCCGGGCTTGAAGCCGGTGCCGGCCTGCAGGCGCAGCCACTCTTGCTCGATGGCCCCGCGCACGTCCTTGACGCCGTTGGGGCCGGGGTAGGGGGTGGCCTGAGCGGTGCCCGCTGCGGCCAGCAGGGCTGCTGCGCTCAAGCCGGCAGCCAGGAAACGGCGCGTCATCACGCCCATGGGAGAGCCTCCACACACGTTCGGTCGGGTTCGGAGCGTAGCGCTGGTGAACCGGATACAGGCTGCAAGACACCCACGTGGAACCTTGCTGACACGCACCTGCCGTGCCGTCCATGCCGTCCTGTCCACGGCCGCTCCCACCGCTCGCAGCACTTGCGAGCGGCTCACCCGGATGCGCGCACCACCCCCACCGCCCTCAGCAGGAGCTCAGAGCGGCGGCGCTGTCGCTGATGGCCGCGGTGCTGCCCAGGACGAGGATGCTCCGCGACTTTAGGTCGGTGACCGCCTGGCTGGTGGGCGACGGTGTGCAGTCCCTGGCGCTCAGCAGCAGCGGCGCGCCGTCGCGGGCTGCGACCGGGGTGCCGGCCAGTGCATCGGGGAAGTTGGCTCCCGTCGCCAGGTAGACCACCTGGGAGGTGGGGAAGGCATCTCGGGCCACTGCCGCGGCCGTGGCGTACCGGTCGGCGCCGGCGACGCGGCGGGCGCCGAGCGACGCTTGCACTCCCTCGCTGACCGCTGCGGGTCCACCCAGCACGATGCGCTCGCCTCCGATGCGCGGGGTGACGGAGGGAATGTAGTCGGGAGCGGTAAGCAGCAGCGGCCAGCCGCGGTGAGCCGCAGCGGCGCCGCCGGCCAGGGCGTCGGCGTAGGTGCTGCCGGAGGTGTAGTACGCGCCAGCGGCGTCGGGGAGGAATCGATCGGCGACGGCGGCAGCGGTGGCGTACCGGTCTTCGCCGCTGATGCGAGTCACCTGCAGGCCACGATCGCGCAGCTGCTGCAGCACCATGTCACTGATGGTCGTTGAGCCGCCGATGACCCAGACGCGGCGAGGCCGCAAGCGGCTCAGCTCCGCGCTGATCGACGCTGGCACTGATCCGGTTTCCACGGGCAGGATCGGCGCGTTCAGCTTCGCTGCCGCTGGCCCCGCGGACAGCGCGTCCGGCCAGTTGGAGCCGGTGACGATGAAGACGTCGTTGGCGGTGCCGGGGAAGCTGGCGCGTGAGGCTGCGGCGGCGGTGGCGTAGCGGTCAGCGCCGCCCAGGCGGGTCACGCCGCTGGCCCGCGGCAGGGCGGGCGCGATGGACGGCTCTGCGCCGGGCGGGCCCGGTGACGTGGGCGTTGGTGTTGGCGTGGGAGTCGGCGTCGGCATCGGAGTCGACGTCGAAATTGGATCAGGTGTGGGGACCGGAGTGGTGGTGAGGGTGAAGTCTCCGCTGGCCAGGGAGGGGCCGGTGGCGGGGCCGCTGGCGCCGGACGGGCTGAGGGTCACGGAGCCGTCGCGCAGGTAGCCGGTGACGTTGTTGGCTGGGTTGGCGTCGGTGAGGATGATGTTGACCAGCTTGTAGTTGCCGCTGGGCCAGGTTGCCGTCGAGGTCGTGGACGTGGCCCAGCTGGTGAAGTTCTGGTGCGCAGGATCGAACCGGGCGAACGCCTGGTACCACTGGCCGGTGGGGCCTTCGTAGGTGAACACGACGCTCTGGATGCCGGCGCCGGCGTCATGGGCGGTGAAGTCGACGCGCAGCGGCTGGCCTGCGATGAGGTTGGCGGGCGAGGTGCGGGTGAAGGCATCCAGCGTCGGAGCCGTCGTATCCACAACGTTGGAATTGGTGAGGGTGAAGTCCCCGCTGGCCAGGGAGGGGCCGGTGGCGGGGCCGCTGGCGCCGGACGGGCTGAGGGTCACGGAGCCGTCGCGCAGGTAGCCGGTGACGTTGTTGGCTGGGTTGGCGTCGGTGAGGATGATGTTGACCAGCTTGTAGTTGCCGCTGGGCCAGGTTGCCGTCGAGGTCGTGGACGTGGCCCAGCTGGTGAAGTTTTGGTGCGCAGGATCGAACCGAGCGAACGCCTGGTACCACTGGCCGGTGGGGCCTTCGTAGGTGAACACGACGCTCTGGATGCCGGCGCCGGCGTCATGGGCGGTGAAGTCGACGCGCAGCGGCTGGCCTGCGATGAGGTTGGCGGGCGAGGTGCGGGTGAAGGCATCCAGCATCGGAGCCGTCGTATCCACAGCGGCAGCAGCGCTCGTGGCCCCTAGCGGAGTCACCAGCACAGCACTGAGAACGCTGACCAAGACACCTCGAGAGCACCGCATGGGTACAGCTTGCCTGGGGGCAACCTTCATGAGGCACAGATCCCGCAGCTCAACGGCCCGCCTGGGGCGGTTGTCACCCTTGCGGGTCAGTCACCTGAGCTGAGGTGATCTGGTGTAACTGTGAGCAGGCGACAGGACGAACCGCGAGGGGGTGACGCGTCGCTGCGCCGATGACCTTCCGCCGTGCCGACGGTCCATGGTTAGCACCGTCTGCTCGGCCGGTCCCAGTTCGCTCGCCTGCGCGGCCGGGTGGCGGCGACACCGGGCCGCCGTTGCTGTCGGCGTCAGCCTGTCAGAGTGGAGGGGTGACGATGTGGCCCTCCCCCGGCCGCCGCGTGGGCGCTACGGCCGCAGCTGCCGCCATGGCGGTGACCCTGCTCGCCGGGTGCACCCTGAGCACCTCCACGACCGAGGGCAGCTCCCGCGCTAACTCCCCCGCCACCACCCCAGGCAACGCGAGCTCGCCGGCCGGCACCCCGCCAGCCACTTCTACCCCGGACGCCTCTGCTGCCTCCAGCGAGCCACCCACGAGCGCCGCACCCGCCGCCGGCCGCCCAGCAGCACCAGCGGACGGTACGCAGGCGCAGACCGCCTTGGCGGTGCTGGGCACTCTGCAGGTCAAGGGCCGGGCACCCAAGACCGGCTACAGCCGCGAGCAGTTCGGCGACGGCTGGGTCGATGTCGACCACAACGGCTGCGACACCCGCAACGACGTCCTGGCCCGCGACCTCACCGGCGAAACTCTCAAGCCCGGCACCCGCGAGTGCGTCGTCGCCTCCGGCACCCTCGCCGACCCCTACAGCGGCACCACCATCGCCTTCACCCGGGGGCAGGACACCTCCTCCGCGGTGCAGATCGACCACGTCGTGGCCCTCTCCGACGCCTGGCAGAAGGGCGCCCAGCAGTGGGATGAGGCCAAGCGGGTCGCCTTCGCCAACGACGGCCTGGAGCTGCTGGCCGTCGACGGACCCCTCAACGGGCAGAAGAGCGATGCAGATGCGGCCACCTGGCTGCCGCCCAACCGCGCCTACCGCTGCACCTACGTCGCCCGGCAGGTGGCGATCAAGGCCACCTGGGGGCTGTGGGTCACCGCCGCTGAGCGCGACGCCATCACCGCCGTGCTGAGCACGTGCCCCAAGCAGCCGGTGCCTACCGACCCGGCCGCGGCGCCGGCCAGCGGCGGGGGCAGCGCAGCACCAGCACCGGCTCCCCCGGCACCAGCAGCCCCGACACCCGCAGCCCCGGCACCCGCCGCGCCGGCACCCGCCGCGCCGGCACCCGCCGCGCCGGCACCCGCCGCGCCGGCACCCGCCGCGCCTGCTGACCCCGCACCTGCTGACCCCGCACCCGCTGACCCCGCACCCGCTGACCCCGCACCCGCTGACCCCGCACCCGCTGACCCCGCACCTGTGGCGGGCGCGAGGACGGATCCAGACTTCGGCACCTGCAAGGCCGCCAACGCCGCCGGCTACGGGCCTTACGTCCAGGGACGGGACCCCGAGTACGGCTTCTACCGCGACGCCGACGGCGACGGCACGGTGTGCGAGTGAGCCCGCAGCCACCTGCCCAGCACCCCGCACCAGGGCCCTCCGCACCAGGGCCAGGGCAGCCGGCGGCGCTGCAGCGGCTGCTGACGCTGCGCCAGTACCAGCAGAACGGCCTGCGCGCCCCGCACAAGCCGCTGCTGCTCATGCTCGCCCTGGCCCGGCTGCTGAGCACCGGCACCAGCGCCCTCACCTGGCTGGAAGCACGCCGGGAGCTGGCCGCCCTGATCACCGAGTTCGGCCCCACCAGCAAGACCACCCCCGTGCAGTCGGCGGCCTACCCCTTCACCCGGCTGCGCTCGGACGGCTTGTGGACCCTCACCCCCGACGTGCCCATGGACCGCGTCAAGCCGCTGGAGGAGCACGCCGTCGTCGGCCGGCTCGAACCCGCGCTGCAGGCGTGGCTGCTGGCGCACCCTCACGTGGCGCTGCAAGCCGTGCACGAGCTGGCCGGCACCAACATCGCGCCCACCGTCGCACCCGACGTCCTAGCCGCCATCGGCCTGGATGCGGACACCCTTCAGCTGCCGCAGCTCGACGAGCGCGTCGGCACGGACAGCATCCCTGCCACCCTTGGCGCACCTGGTAGGGCTGGGGTGCTGGCCGACGACGCGCGCCGCTCCCCCACCGAGCGGGGGCGCAGCGCCGCCTGGCGCCGGGAGGTGCTGACCGCGTGGGACCGCTCGTGCGCCTTCTGCGGCTTCGACGGGCAGCTGCTGCACACCCCCCTCGGCCTGGAAGCTGCGCACACGTGCGCTGGTTTCAGTTCTCCGGCCCGGACGAGGCCGAGGGCGGCCTGGCACTGTGCGGCCTGCATGACAAGCTCTTCGACCGCGGCGTGCTGGGCCTGACGACTCAGCTGCGGGTGCAGGTCTCCGCCGCCTTCACCGCCCGCTCCGCCGCCACCCGCAGCGTCTACGAGCTGCACCAGCGCCCGCTGGCGTTGGATCGCCCTGGGCGGGTGCCGCCGGCGGCGGAGCACCTGCGCTGGCACCAGCGGCAAATCTTCAAGGCGCCGGCCCTGCCTTGAGCCGAGTAGCCGAGGCATTCCTGCCGTGTTCTATGCCATCGCCATCGCTATCGGCACTGTCATCACCACACCACTCACCTCCTCGACAGGTGAACATCAGCAACGCGCGGATCCACAGGGTGCTCTCAACGGGTGAACCAAAGGCATCGACTGCCCATGCAGGTGAAGCATTCGGGGAATCACACGTCCATGGACCCGATGACTGAGTAGGAGCGGTGCCGCCGGCCTTGAGGCGCAGGCCGCACACCCACACGGAGCGGCGCACCACTAGGCCATGTCTGGTAAATCATGGGGTAGCGCGGTTCACTGGTCGACGTGGCACAGACCGAGGTGCTCACCCACGCCACCTGGACGCGCATCGAGTCGCTGCTGCCCTCGACGAAGCCGCAGCGCGGTGGGCGGTGGCGAGATCACCGACAGGTGATCGAAGCCATCGCATGGAAGTACCGCACCGGCTCGCCCTGGCGGGAGCTGCCCCAGCGGTACGGGCCCTGGCAGACCGCCTACTACCGCCTGTCCCTCGCTGCGCGGGAGGTACCCGCACCGGTGGGTTGCGGATAGCACGTGGCAGCGGCTGCTCGAAGCGGTGCAGGCAGATGCCGACGCTGCCGGGGAACTGGACTGGCTGGTCGCGGCGAACTCCACGCTGGTACGTGTGCACCAGCACGGCGCCAACATCAGCCGGAGCACACCCCCGGGGGCTCGGTTGGTGCGGACGAGGCTCGAAAGAGCCAACGGACCACGCGATCGGCCGCTCCCGCGGTGGGCTGACCACCAAGACGCACCTGGCCGTCGACGGGCTGGGCAGGCCGCTGGCGATCGTGCTGACGGCTGGAAACGTCAACGACACCACCATGCTCGCCACCGTGCTGGGCGAAATCCGCGTCTTCCGCAGCGGTCGGGCCGACCGCGCACACGCCCTGAGCAGGTGGTCGCCGACAAGGGCTACAGCTCGCGCGCCAACCGTCGCCTGCTCGCCGTCCGCGGCATCGCCGCCACGATCCCCGAACGCGCCGACCAGCTCGCCAACCGCCGCGCTCGTGGAAGCGCCGACGGACGCCCTTGCCGCTTCGAGGCTGCTGTCTACCGTCGGCGCAACGCCGTGGAGCGGGCCTTCAACCGCCTGAAGCAGTGGCGCGGCATCGCCACCCGCTACGACAAGCACGCCCGTCACTACCGCGCCGGGCTGCTGCTGGCCTCACTCCTTCTCTGGCTGAAGTAAAGATCCGTCAGACATGGCCTAGCGAGGCATCACCTGTTCAGCCCACATCTTGGGATGGCTTTTTGTCCTAAGGAGCGTGCGAGCAGCGAGCTCGCCAGCGAAGAGGGCGCCACCAGCATCTGGTGGTGTCCTCTTCGTCGTTCCCGCCCACCACCCGCCGGCACGCGCTCGGCGGGGTCACCGGCGACCAGCAACCCCTCGAGGAGAATCCCCGATGCACCAGCTTTCCTACCGCTCCAAGCCGGTCCTGAGCGCCGACCCGCGTCAGCTGAAGCAGCTGCACCGCGAGCATGGCTACATCTTCATCACCACCGCCGACCAGCAGGTGCGCGCCTGGCTGGGCCCGGACCGCGTGCGCTCGGCCCCCGGCCCGGACCTGTCCGGTACCCACGCGGTGCTCGACGAGTGCGCGCGCGAGTTCCTGCGCTACTGCCCGCGCGGCGGCGTCTTTGCCGTGCGCTGGCACACCGTGCGGGTGGTGCACCATCCGCGCGAGCAGATGATCGCCTACCTGCGCAGCCCTCACGATGGCAGTACCTGCGCGTCGAGCCCTCACCCCGTCCTGGGTGAGCCTCAGGGTGGTCGCCGGAGCGGCACGGCGTTCACCGCGTCCTTGACCGGCAGCAGTCGGCGCGAGCGGGGCCTGCTGCGCGAGCAGCTGCTGCAGGCGCTGGGCATGCCCGTGCCGGGGCAGCGGCGGTGAAGCACCGGCGTGAGCACCGGCCACTGCTCAGCGCTGCCCGGCGCGCCGGGTGGCGCATGGTGGATACCAAGCACGGGTGCCTGGTCTATCCCGCCGACCCCACCCTGCCGCCCATCGCGGTCGGTGGCACCAGCAGCGACTGGCGCGCTGCTCGCAACGCGCGAGCCCGGCTGCGCCGCGTCGGCCTGGGGACGCCGTGAGCAGCCAGCACCGGCCACGGCCGCCCGACCCGCTCACTCCATCTCGCCTCGTGCGGGCAAGGGCCTTGGCCCTAGCCTGAGGTGATGATCACCGCGGGTGTCGACCTGGCCACCCAGCCGGCCAAGACGGGTCTGGCGGTCATCCAGTGGCAGCCGGGGCGTGCGCAGCTGACGCAGCTGCGGCTGGGCGCCAGCGATGAGGACATCGTCGAGGTGGCGCAGGAGGCCGACAAGGTGGGCATCGACTGCCCGCTGGGCTGGCCCGATGACTTCCTAGCCTTCATCGGCGCGCACGCCGCCGGGCGCCTCCAGCTGGCCGGTGGGGAGAGCGGTGATGAGCTGCGCCGGCGGTTGGCCTACCGGCAGACCGACCGGGTGCTGCGCCGGGCCGGGTACGCGCCGCTGAGTGTGGCCGCTGACCGCATCGGGCTGACGGCGATGCGTGCGGCGCTCATCCTCGAGCGGCTGGCGGCCGCGGGCAGGCCGGTGGACCGCTCCGGCGCCGGCGTGGTCGCCGAGGTATACCCAGCGGCCTCGCTGAAGCAGTGGGGCCTGCCGCATCGCCAGTACAAGCGGGAGGGCAACCGGCACGCGCGTCAGGAGCTGGTGGCCGCCTTGCGCCGCCAGGTGCCGTGGCTGGAGCTCGGCGCGAACGCTGCGTTGTGTGATGACTCCGACGACGCCCTGGACGCCGTCGTCGCGGCTCTGACGGCCCGGGCCGCGGCGCTGGGGCGCTGCGACCCACCGCCCGAACAGGACATGGAGCGCGCCAGGCGGGAAGGGTGGATCATGCTGCCGAACGGGCCCCTGTCGACCCTGGTGCAGGACGACTCCGGTGGAGGGGCGAGATGACACGTCGGTGGCTCCGGTGAGGGGTGACGAAGCCCGCGTGGTCGTGCAGTTCAGTGCGTGGTTGCAGGACGCCGGGTGGCAGGTCAGCACCGAGGTCGACTTCTGCGACGTGGTGGCCACCCGGGGCGGGCAGACCCTGTATGCGGAGGTAAAGGGACGCACTACGTCCCCGGGGCTGGATGTCGACACCATGTACGGGCAGCTGCTGCGCCGGATGCTCCCCCAGGTCGGTGAGGACGTCAGGTACGCGGTGGTTGTGCCGCAGGCGGCACGGACCCACGCCCTACGGGTACCCGAGGCGGTCAGGGCGAGGCTGGGCATCGACGTCTACGTCGTCTCCGACGAAGGCAGGGTGGAAGCCATCACTGCTCCTCACGTGTGAGCCATCGCTGCTTATGAGGCTCGTGATCAGCCAGCCAGCTCCTGTCTAAGCCGCGACCGTGTGCGCTTCATCTGCAGAGGACCACCTGCTGTACGCGCCACGTCAGCGACATGAGCGAGCAGTCGGCGGCTCCTTGAGGCTGCGCTCACCCGCAGGTGAAAGAGGTTATCTGCGGGTTTGGGTCAATGCTGTGTCTGAGGCGAATGCTAGCGTCGTGATCGTGGTCGCCTCCCCGCAAGACTCGCCCATCGCAGCCGAGCTGCTTGATCCGCATGCACCCCTGCTCAAGCCGATGTACGTCACGGTAGGACGGCAAGGTCGTCCGCCGATGGGCTATGCATGGCGGATCTGGACCCATCGGACATCCTTCTATCTCAAGTCACGTGCGCCTGGTCTTGAGCAGCTGAAGCTGAGTCTGCATGGAGACGATCCTCGCCACCCGGCGGGCGGCGGCTTCAAAATCGCGATGGACGCGGCAGCCGAGCCGTCTCAGGAAGTCCTAACTTCTCAGTTCGGGGACTGGCCGATTTGGTTCCCTGGCAAGGAGATCGAAGAGGGAACCATCCTTGTAGCAAGGCTGCGCTGGACCTGGGACGCATGTACTCGACTGCCAGCAGCGCCATCACCCGGGGACCTAAGAAAAGGCGCCACCGGTGTAGCGGCACCGCCGCCTCCTGAGCCCGGTGATGCAGTGGATGTCGACCTCATTCTGACTACGGGCGAACCTTTCTGGCTCAACGAGTCCAAAGCGCGAGCTGATGACGCCTGCATCGGTCCGCTTCGTAACGACGCTGATCAGTGGCTTACGGGCACCGTAATCAAGCGGACAGCGAGCCACACACCCCCACCTGGGCATGGGGTGGCTCCCATGCCCAAGGGGCGTGGTGACGAGATCCGCGGCGTATCGGCCTCTATCGATCCTGAGGGCTATCTTTGGCTTTTGGAACAACGCATGTCTCGAGCTGGCCTCTCCACCTTGGCGAGCCAGGAACGACCTGATGACGACTGATCTGCTCTCCGTCATCGCGTCAATCGTCAGGCCCGCACCTGAGGTGCGTCCTCTACCGCTGGACCGGCTACCTGGCTCCCCCGGCGACGACCCCTTCCACCGCCTCGCCGCGGCCTGGCTGCTCAGCTACGGCGGGCACACCCAGACCGCTTACCGCCGCGACCTCACCGCCTGGGCCACCTGGTGCCAGCAAATGGACGTCCACCCCCTCGCCGCCCAGCGCTTCCACGTCGACGCCTGGGTCCGCCACCTCAGCACCACCCCCCAGCCCCGCACCGGCCGCCCCGTCTCACCGGCCACCATCGCCCGCCGGCTCTCGGCGCTGTCCGGCTTCTACGACTACGGCATCCACGACGCCGGCGTCCTCACCCACTCCCCCGTCGCCTCCGTACGCCGCCCCCGCGTCAGCGACGGGGGCCAAGCCGTCGGCCTCACTGCCGACGAGCTGCGCCGCCTACTCACTGCCGCGGCCGCGCACTCCGTCCGTACCCATGCCTTGGTCGCGCTGCTGACCTTCTGTGGCTTGCGCATCAGCGAAGCCCTCGGTGCGGACGTGCGCGACTACGGCCACGACTACGGCCACCGCGTTCTGAAAATCACCCGCAAGGGCGGCAAGACCGCCCGCGTCCCCTTGCCACCGCCGGTCGTGCGTGCCCTCGACGACTACCTCGACCAGCGAAACGACCACTTCCCCGGCCGACGAGGCAGTGGTCCGCTGCTGCTGGCCGCCGACGGCGTCGGCCGCTACCCGTACAAGAGCGCCTACGAGCAGCTGCGCCGCCTCTGCTCCACCGCAGGCCTGCCCGCCGGGGTCACCCCCCACAGCCTGCGCCACTCCTACGCCACCGAGAACCTGCGACTGGGCGCTGCGCTGCAGGACGTCCAAGACGCGATGGGCCACGCCGACCCCCGCACCACCCGCCGCTACGACCGCTCCCGACACCACCTCGACCGCTCCCCCAACTACCTCCTCGCCACCTCGCTGACCGGAGATGACGCAGGCTGACTCGGCGGGGCAATGGGATCGGCGTCGACACCGTAAGGACCGCTGTGGTGTTGTTAGTTGCCTGGCCTCTAACTAGTCAATAGGAAGTGTGTAGCCCATCGGGTTGCCATAATTTGCGCGTAGGTCCGGAATCGTATGGGAGGTGGCGTGCCTTGATGCAGCAAAGTTGGGCAATAGCCGAGACATGGCAGCTTGTCGCCACGGTAGTGGCGCCCCTTTTTATTCTTACGTGCACTTTGCTGCTGATATCTCTAGTCGACACATGCCAAACCTTGGTTCCAGTGGGCACCTCACGTATTGTGCTCTTTTGGTTGGAGCGTAACCATGACTTGGATGTGTTTGATCTGGATGGTGAAACGGCAGAGCAAGTGCGACGCCTACGCAAAGCTGCAAAGAATGATGATCAACAAAGAATTTCGGCTTCAACCGCCGAAAATCGCATTGCTCATGTAACTGGCGTGTATTTCAATCCAACATGGCAAGCGCAACTGCAAGAACTAACAGAAAATTACCACATTCAAATTAGGGCTCGTTGTCAGAGTGTGGATCCTCACCTTGCCCTTAGAAAACAGGATGCATGGCAAGCAGCGGGACGTCGCCGTCAGCTTCCCCTTATAGCCAAGCTCGTATTGTGGCCAGCGTACAAGCATGTAGTAGAAGACTCTGGAAAAAAAGCTTTACACACGGGTGCGCTGGGGCTAATCTTGGCCACCATTTATTGGCTAGTTCTTACCATGTCCGGCAGGCGTCCTGAATTTATTGCAGATATTGGAAACGGGTCAGCGTTTGGTGGTTTCGCTGGCCTCGTATTAGCCTTTACGCTCCAAGCGTGGCCTTTTTTCTGGCCCAAGCAGAAAGAAGATGACCGTCCGCAGCGCATTCTTTTTCGGCGGATTGCGGTCATAACTGCGTTAACTGTTGCTGTATCGGTATGGCCCCTGACGTATTTCGGGGTGTTAATTAGAGTTCAGGGATGGCTTCTCGCTAAGCCTGAATTTGGCGCATGGGCGTGGGTTGTTGTTGTTACTGTTGGCACGTTGATCAATGTACTTCGCCCCCGACCTGCAGGTACGGCTCGGGCGTCTCGCGCTTACTACCTGATCGCTATACCAGGCATAGCGCTGTTTTTAGGAGCCGCCATCTGGGCTGATGATGAAATTCCGTCATGGTATGCACTTGGAGTTATTTGGGGAAGCCTTGCGCTTTCTATGGTCGCTGTAAGCATAGCCCAAATTTTAGATAATCGAGATGTTAACGCAGACCGCCCGGATGGCGTTTCCGCTGTGCCCTTGGACTACGTCGCTTCAATGATGCTTGTATTCATTGTAGTTGTAATTCTTGGAGTTATTGGATGGGGACTGCTTCAAGTTGTCACATCGCCGACCGGAGACCTGATTGTGCTACTTTTGTTCGCTTTGCCAATTTTAGCTGTCCTCACCCTAGGGGCGCAGTGGGCAGATGAGAATAAGAAGCGACGCCCGGCCGCTCGTGCCGCACTAAGCAAAGCTCGCCGCGAGCAAGCTGAAAAGGAGTAGAAAGCGGCGCAAGATAAATTTATTGGTTCCGATTTTCTGATACCCAATTTTGAAGGAGATAACTTCCCCTAATGCATGAGCAGATTTCATGCCCGCCTTGAAATTGATCCGGTCAGGAAAAGCCATTTCCATACCCTAGTCGGTAATTTTAATGGAGGTGCATGCATACTGCGACGCCAGTTTTGCACCAAACCCTTTTTTTACTGGTCAGGTTGAGTCAGCGACCGGTAGAGCGTGGCTCGCAAGACGCCTATTGCGGCTGCTCCGGTTACTGAGTGCTGTCCGCCGTCCAACAGTGCACGGGCTGCGGCCAGCTTCGCTGGAGTCATTACCATCGGCCGTTCTCCCCGCCGGCCACGGGCGGCGGCCTACAAGCCGGCGGCGGAGCGCTCACGCAACAGGTCGCGCTCAAACTCGCCCAGCGCTCCGAAGAGGTGCAGCACTAAACGACCGGCTGCTGCCATGATGCGGTCTGTGACGGACGCAGGATCGGAGTCGGCGAAGCAGCCACCGTCGTGGCTATCCCCCTTCGGACGCCCAGGGCGCTGGTTCTCCGTCACGCCTCTTCGCCGTACCTGGGCCGCGATCCTGCTCATCCTGCTCGCTCTTGGCCTGCTCACGCTGGCGTTGTGGGTGGTGCCAGAGGTGCTCAACCGCCGTGACTTCAAGGACGCGGCCGAGCGGGCCACCGCCGTCAACGCGGCTCGTGTCCCGGTCGCCGGCCTTTTCCTCGCCGTCGTCGGTGGCCTGACCGCCTGGGCTGGTCACCGCAGCGTGCAGCAGGCCCGCAGAGCCATGGAGGAGGCCGGTCGACAGCACCAGGAGAAGCTGGAAGCGGACAAGCTCGCCGCAGCGCGGACGGCCGACCTGACGCGACAGGCGCAATACACCGACCGCTACATCAAGGCCGTCCAGCTGATCAGCGACGAGCAGATCAGCGCCCGCGTCGGCGGCCTGTACGCCTTGGAACAGCTTGCGCGCGATGTTCCGCTGAGCTACTACGTCACTGTCATGGACGTCGTAGCTGCTTACGTCCGTGACCGCGCCCCCTGGCCGCCGCGAAGGGACCAGTCGGCTACACCGACAGCGCCTCGCCCAGTCCGCTCCCGGGTAGCACAGGGGTCTTCGAGACAGGGAACACTTACCGCAACGCCCCGTATCCAGCCTCCGGTCGACGTTCAGACGGCTTTGACCATCCTCGGTCGCCGTGACATCGATTTCGAGGAGGATGCGGAGCTGAAGGTGGCCGTGGATCTGGCGCGCACCGACCTGCGCGGTGCCTACCTGCGTGAGGCGCGACTGCCGAAAGCCTTCTTGGAAGGAGCGCACCTGGAGGACGCAGATCTCGAGGGAGCGGACCTGAGGGATGCGGAGCTGGATGGTGCGCACTTAGAAGGGGCTTACATGCCCGGGGTGGTTCTGCAAGGTGCGCTTCTGCAGAGGGCACACCTACAAGGTGCCGATCTGATGGGGGCTCAGGCGCGGGGTGCCTCCTTCGCCCAGGCGCACCTTGAGGGCGCCGACCTCGGGGTGGCTTACCTGCAGGGTGCCAACCTGGAAGGGGCCCGTCTGCAAGGTGCCAACTTTACGGCCACCCGCCTGCAAGGTGCTCGGCTGAAGGCTGCCGACATGACTGGTGCTCTCACTTTGACGCAGGGCCAGCTAGACACCGTCAGGGTCAGCAGGGACACCCGGATTCCCGATGGCCTGGTGCTTCCGCTGGTTGCTGCTGAAGAGCCGAGCAGCACTTCGAACGGCTAGCTCCTCATCTCCCGGTGGCTAACCGTTCTGACGCAACGATATCCGCGTCGTCACCGAGTGACGGCGGCGCCTACCGCAGGACGCATGGTCACATCCTGGCTGACATGTTGAGGATGCTCGCTCATTGGTGAGACTGAGTCAGTGACCGGTAGAGCGTGGCGCGCGAAACGCCGATCGCGGCGGCGGTCTTGGTGACTGAGTGCTGTCCATCGGCTAGTAGTGCTCGTGCTGCGGCCAGCTTCTCCGGGGTCATCACCACCGGTCGCCCTCCGCGTCGGCCGCGCACCGCGGCCGCTTCCAGGCCGGCAGCGGTGCGCTCATGCAGCAGGTCACGCTCGAACTCCCCCAACGTGCCGAAGAGGTGCAGTACGAGGCGGCCGAGCGGGCGGTCAGCGCGCCGGAGGCGGTGTCGGTCCAGACCCGGTAGCAGTCGGCAGCAGTGAGAGCGTCGTACTGAAGGGCAGGGTCCTGGGCGGTGGCCGAGACGCGGGCGTAGCCGAGCAGGTGAGCGGGCACAGCCGGACGGTCCTAGAAAGCACCGACGTCGCGTGGGCGAGACGCCAGTTGTGTACACGGATTCTGAGACGGCGTGTCGGAGCTTCAATGCCACTCTCCCGTCCTGTCTCAGAACCGGTCGCTTCTGAGACACCAGCTGGAGCGACAGGCAGCCCTTCAAGGGCTGCCGAGCGGGGTGCCCCATACGTGACGCTGCTTGACATCCAGCCGGAAAGTTGAAATAATCCTCGACACAGCCCCGGAGTGGCCCACGGCCCCGGGGTTGTGTCGTTCCTGTGGCTTGTCCTGAGCAGGCAGAAGCCATCCGGGTGACAAGCGATCAAGGGTGCGTCCCCGCGGGTCGATGCGCTGCAGGAGCGCTGTCCTCGCAGGTCTAGGCATCGGACCTGCGTACGTGATGGCGCCGCTGCAGCAGCGATCGAAAGCGGTGAGCCAGCGTGCACGAGGGGCACTCCAACCGGCATGGTCACGAGGCCGGGCAGGACCCGCGTGGCGCGGCGGTGCGCCGCTCAAGCAGTGGGCGCATCCCCCAGTGGGCAATGGATGAAGCCGTCGGCCGTTCCAGCACCGCCCCCACCTGGCGCGGTGACCTCGTCGACACCTCCGTCGCCACGGCAGCCGGCGCCCCTGGTCGGCGCAGTGGCCGGCAAGGCCACCGCAGCCTGTACCGGCGCCGATTCACCGCACGGCTGCGCGGGCGGGTGGGAGTGGCCGCGCTGGTGGTCGCCGTCGTAGCGGGCGCAGCATGGCTGCACACCAGTGGACTGGTCGCAGGGCCGGCCGCCGCCACCAGGGCCGGGCAGGCCCCCTCCCCCGGCCATGAGTCCGCCGACGCACCCCTGGGTCAGCCCGCGCCCCTGCTCCAACGCAGTGACGCTTGGCGACCGCTGCACACCCAAGCTGACGGCGCCACCGCGGTGGCCTGGGACCCGTGCCGACCCATCCACTACGTCACCCGCCCCGACGCCGCCCCCGCCGGCGCGCAGGAGCTGCTGCACCAAGCTCTCGCCCGCGTCAGCACCGCCACCGGTTTGCACTTCGTCGACGACGGCGCCACTACCGAAGGCCCCTCCGCCCAGCGCGAGCCCTACCAGCCCGAGCGCTACGGCGACCGCTGGGCCCCAGTGCTGATCACCTACGTCAGTGCCGCCGAGGTTCCCGACATCGCTGCCACCGTCATCGCCCAAGCGGGACCCGTCGCCATCACCACCACCCAGCCCACCGCCTGGCAGCGCATCAACGGCCAGCCCGGTGAGCCGGTCTCGGTGTACGTCTCCGGTGCCGTGCAGGTCGACGCGGCCCAAGTCGCTGACGCCCTCACCCGCCCCGGCGGTCAAGAGCTGGTACGCGCTGTCTTCGAGCACGAGCTGGGCCACCTGCTGGGACTCGCCCACATCGACGACCCCACCCAACTGATGTACCCGCAGACCGCCGAGCAATACGACTACGCCGCCGGCGACCTGACCGGCCTGGCTGCCCTGGGCGCCGGGGCGTGCGTTCCTAAAGTCTGATCCACCCGTCGATGTGTCGACACATCGACGGGTGGATAGATCGCTTTGTTGACCCGACACGCCGTTCCTGGATCCCCACATCGACAGGTTCACCTGTCTACGGTGCCGCCATGGCGAAGATCGTGACGGTCCACTCCCGCAAGGGCGGGGTGGGCAAGACGACGGTGGCCTACGAGCTGGCGAACCTGCTGGGGGCGCCGCTGGTGGACTTCGAGTGGGACGAGGGCAGCGCATCTCGCATGTGGGGCTACCGCCACGAGGAGCGCACCGCGGTACCGCTGGTGGACGCCTTCGAGAAGGACCGCACGCCCCGGCCGCTGCGCGGGCACGGCAAGCCGGACCTGGTGCCTGGGCACCCGCACCTGGTCTACCTGGAGCCGTCCTAGGAAGATGTGGCCAGTGCAGTGAAGCGCTGGGCGGGGGAGTGGGACAGCGAGTGGGTCGTGGTAGACACCCACCCCGGCTGGAGCGCCTGGAGCGATGGCGCCTGCGCCATCTCCAACGTCGTGGTCGCCCCAGTGCCGCTGCGGGTGAAGGAGCTGGAGGCCACCGCCGGCATGGTCCGAGAGATGGCGGACTACCCGCTGGTACTGCTGCCCAACATGGTCCCCCGTGTTCCCGACGCGCAGAGTCGCAAGAAGCTGCGCGAGATGGTGGCAGGCACCCCAGTGCGGGTGGCCGCGCCCATCCCCGCAGTCACCGCTGTGGGCTTGCGCCGCAAGCGCATGGCCATGACCGCCGAAGACCGCCCCGCCAAGGCCTTGCAACCTGTCGTGGACGCCCTGCACTCCCTGGCCGACCTGGTGAAGAGGTACCCCGCGTGAGCGCCACCAACGGCTTGGACAGCCTGGACGCCCTGGCCAGCCGAGCCAAGCGCAAGAGCCCCCCACCGCCCAGGAGCCGGCGGACGATGGCCCCGCAGCACCCCGCCCCGGCCCTAACGGCCGCCCCTGTCGGGGCGCGAGAGACGACCGCACCCCTGGAAGTGCCCGAAGGGCAGCAGCAGTTCCCCGGCATGTCCGAGGAGCGTCCCGCCCTCACCTCCAGTCCTACTCCGGCATCAGCCATGCAGGTGAGCGCGCCGACCAAGCCCGTCGCAGCAGGTGAGCTTCGCAAGGTGGCCGTCTACCTGGACGAGGACACGGACACGGCCCTGGAAGCCATCCGGTACGCGGGCACCACCCGCCGACCCCGCCTGGACGTGAGCAAGTCTGCGGTGGTCCGCCTGGCGCTGGAGCGCCTGCTGACCGAGCTGAGCCATGAGGAGGTCGTGGCCGCCATCGCCGCCCGACCGATCGACTCCCAAGCCACCGGGCGCAAGCGCCGATAGCTCCACGCTCAGGAGGCAGCCTGCTCCTCGGGCTGTCCCTCGTCCGCTCCAGGCTCGGGCATCTCGCCGTAGCGGCGGGCATCGTGCAGCAGCCGGCCCACGGTGCCGGTGGAGCAGCCCATCGCCTCGGCGATCTCGGCGTAGGAGGCGCCAGAAGTACGCAGCTGCACCGCCTGCGCCCGCCGGGCCGCGGCCCGGCTCAGGAAGGCAGGCCGCGGTTCAGCAATCATGCGTTGCACGGTGCGCTGAGAGATCCCGTACTGCTCCGCAGCCTCTCGTGCGGTCACCTTGCGGCGAGCCGGCATCTGCGCGCTCACAGCACCCCTTCCGCCAGCTGCGCGATCGTCACCTTCGGGCGGCTCGCGCTGCCCTCGCTCTGACTAGCCTTACGTGCATTGCGCCGACGCTGCTCCTGCTGCGCCGGGGTGTTGGCCCGTCCGCCCTTCGCTCCACCCTTCTTGCCACCGTTGCTGCCGCGCTGGGCCTGCACCGCGCGGAAGCCAGCCTCGTCGAAGGAGCGGCGCCAGACCCATCGTGCAACGGACTGCGCAGTCTGGGCCACCTCCGCGGCCGGCAGGGGGATGGCGAACTCGTGGTTGACGTTGAGGGCGAAAGCGTCGACGACCTCCTCCCACTCCAGGCGGTCGCTGTAGCGGCGCCGTGCCCGGTAGGCCCACAGCCGCAGCCGGTTGAACAGGGCCACGTTGCGTCCCAGCCCCGAGGACTCCGCCGTCCGCCGCGGCAGCTGGGCCGAGGGCGACCCCACCACCCCGACCCCCTCACCGACCACGCCGCCGGTCGCCTGCTCGCCAGCGGAGCCCCGACCCCGACCCCGACCCCGACGTCAGCCACCGCATCATCGACGGCGTGGGCCGCGTCCTCGACGAAGCCACCCGCAACGACGCCGAGCACGCAGGCGCCCTGGCCGTGCAGGCGTTCATCGCCTGGGACCAGGACAACACCATCGCCGCCGAGCTGTGGGCGCGCGAGACCATGCAGCACGACGACCGGTGCTTCCTGGCCCGCCTGGTGTACGCCGCCGTCTAGCGCGGCGTACACCAGAGTAGAAGATCCGCTGGCCTGCCGGTGCAGTAAACGCAACGCTTCCTGTCGAGACCACCACACGGCCGCCGGCGTTCGATATAGAGATTTATCACCAGCACAACGTCGCGGAGCGCTGCCTTAGGCGGTGCGATTAGTTCCGCACCTCTGCCACTCATCATGCCCGAGGTGCTGCCCGCCTCCACATCCAGGTGATCATCGCCTGCGTCATGCTGTGCTTTCGATGATGCGCACGGTGGACCCTCGTCGAATGCCAACGGGTACGGCGGCGCCGCATTAACTACCTCAACCGATGGCGCCGATCACAGAGCCTCGTACAAACCCTGCACATACCCCGACCGCGCAAGACTCTCCAGCAGCTCCCATTCATCCTGCGGCCGCAACCACATCATGTTGGGCGGGTCAACCACATCCGCGATGGTGCTGATTGGCCGGTCGAGGCTCGTGACCGGCGCATACGCAGTGTCAACGAGGACCAGCGGGATCGGCGAGGACCACCACTCCAACCGCACCGGCTCGTGCTGGGGCCGCAGCAGCGCTGCGCGCTCCTCCGAGCTAAGAGCCTGCAGCTCCTCCGGGTACGCCTCAGCGAGCGCGAGGGCTTGAGCAGCCACCGCCGCCCGGTAAGCCAAGCGGATACGCGCGACCAGACGCGCTTGATCATCCAGACCGCAGTAACCGGGGATCAGGGCGTCCAAAAGATCAGCCGGGACGTCGCCATAGGCGATGCACCCATTCCCGCCGTAGCGCACGGCCAAGGGAAACCGGGAGCCGTCAGGGCGCAGCAGCGGGCGTGGGGGCCCGACCTGGCCTCGGGCGAGGCGGTCGATCACTACAGGCATATCTGCTCCTGAGGACGGGGGAACAACTTCTGGCATCAGCCTCTCACCCGCCCCCGACATCACCCAGCACTTCCTTCAGCACTAGACCGCGGTGCACATCATGTTCCTCATCGCCCTGGCCCGATGCACCATCATTGCGCCTCACTGGCGGCCAGCGATGAGTACTTCCCTCCTCGACAAGTGACCTTCGGTGAAGAAGAAGTGGTGGGTGGCGCTGCATCCCGGGTCGCGCACGAGCCGTAAGGCGTGCACGGCACCCGATGTCGCGGCAGGTAGCTTGTGAAGGATCGGGCACCGTCTCTGCCCGCCCAGCTGCGTCATGCACGCGAGTGTCGACAGATGTCGACAAAGGGATCCTGATCAGCACTTGGCCGCCCGCGGACCGTCCCGACGTGTGTCCTGCGCGGTGAGGCGGTGTCGCCCCGCCCAGGCGGGGCGGTCGATACTGTACCCGGTCGCAGCAGGTCTACCCAGTCGCAGCAGACCGTGCCACCCGTGCCCGGAATGCCTCTGGTTGTACTTGCCTGATGCGCTAATCGACTCCCGTCAGTGCCGGGCGTTGCGCGGGCGTGTGTGGGTCAGCACCCACTGCTCGCGTCCCGGTGCTCTGCTGTTGCTTCGGCTCCGCAGCACTGGCGCATGCCACCGCGTTGCCGCCGACGCGGAAGCGGTGGTAACGATGCGGCGGTGGGGTCGAGCGGTGGACTGTCGAGGGTAGAGGAAGGGACGGTGAGCATGATCTCCTCACCGTCCCTTCCTCTACCGAGGAGGTCAGCTCCGGTGCATCATTTGCGTAGACGGTGCCGGTCAGGGATGGATCGGGCACGCCGGACGCTTGGACGGGGTATACCCGTTGGGGCGCTGGTAGCTGCGGAAGCCGATCAGGTGTAGCAGGCTCTCGCTTCCTGCCGTGTAGCGGCAGAGCAGTCCCGCCGCGATGAGTTCGCGAAGGTCGCGGGCCATCTCGACCGCCGTGTGCTCTGGCCGCAGTGGCCACAGGTCGGCGTTGAGCAGGCACCCGTTGTCGCGCAGCCGACCGTCGTCGTCGGCCTGCGTCAGCAGACCGAAGAAGGTCCACTGCGCTGCCATCGACACCTTCGCCAGCTTGACTGACCTGAAGAAACTCGGCCTAATCTGCCGAATGCGAGCCATGTTGGCCCTCCTGCAGTCTCGCCGCGCCGGAACGCGGACTGTCGTTGGATTTTTTGTCCTTGGGTGTTCTGGCCTGCCCGGGGTAGGCCGTCGTGTCTTCACTAGAGCTATCGGCATGACGAGCCGGGGTTGGCACCGCATCGGTCCCCGGCTCCCGCAACTGACATCGGCCGCTTCTGGTGCCTTGGGTCCTGGCGGTCCATTGCCATCGTTCATGCCTGAGGACTGCTGGCGGAGGTCGCCTCACGTGACGAAGAGACACTCAGGCCGGGGCCGTGAAGATGGTGCTCAGGGAGTGAGCCCCAGCAAGGCAAAGCCGTACAGCGCGTGCGCGCCGACGGCGCACAGCAGCAGATCCACCAGCAGCGGCCGGTAGCGGCGGTACTCCTGCACCTCAAACGGATCGGCACAGGTGGGGTGACGCGCGTGCCAGTCCTCGATCACCTCCAGGATCTCGCCGCGCTCAGGATCGTCGCGGTGCTCTCGCAAGGCTGGCAGAAACGCGAAGGCCACGATCATCTGGCGGCGGGTGAAGAGCAGCAAGCGCTCATCCACCATCGCTCGCAGCAGCGAGCCCGGCGGCAGCACCGTCCGCCACAACGGCTGCTCCACGACCAGGTCGTCATCTTCGCTGAACGTGATCTGCGGACGGTACAGGCAGCGCAAGGTGACAGCCGTCCACAGCGCTCCCGCCGCGGGAACCGTCCACTGGTAGCCGCCTGCGGCGCTCTGCCAGGCCGACTCCAGCAGCCGCAGCGTGATGAAAGCGATGATGCCCACGGCGAGCGCACGGGCGCGGCGGCGATAACCCAACATCACAAGTGCTCCTTCCTCTTCTGCTTCAGCGTTACCGCGGTGGGCGCGGCGCGTCCTCATGGTCGTGACGGGTCCGTCATCGGCAGGCTGACGGTGGGGCGTGACCGCCGGCCGCCCCGACCGTTGATCGCCGACGCGCCACATCCACCGCCCTCCCACCTCACTCATGCCCAGCGCATCCCTCCACGCCCGCCGTGCTCGCCGTGCCCTGCGCGCCCAAGGCTGCCCACGGCAGGACGAGCGCGTTCGCCGTTCTCGGCCCACTGGCTCGTGCGTTTCCCACACGGCGACTGTGAGAACGCCGGGTGTGCCGGGTGGTGCGCTGTGCTGCGGGTGAGCCGTCGCGGTAGGCGCGCCGGGCAGGGCGCCGGGGCGCTACCCGTTCGAGCATCAGAACGGCACGCCGTAGGGGTCCTCGCCGAGGCTGCCGGGGTCGCTGGCGCTCTCGCCGTTGTGCTCATCGGCGAAGGACGGGTCAGGGCTGACGCCGTGGATGTCCGTCACCTCAGCCCACCGCTGCAGGGGGTCCTTGCGATCGGGGACCATGGTGATCGTCACGCGGAAGGTGTGGCCGACGAGGTTGTCGGTGTCGATCACCATGCCGTCGCTCAGCTGGTTCCCATAGATCGAGGTCAGCCAGCGAAACAGCCTACGGTCCACCTCCGAGCCGAAGCGGCGCAGCGCTGCGGTGGTGGTGCCACGCACCCTGCGGCCGGTGAAGCGCTCATCAGGGCCGATGACTGTCATCTGCCACTGGAGCAGGGACCAGATTGAGCCGTCGCGGCGGGTGATGGTCTTCTCCTCGCAGCGGTCCAGCCGGGCGTCGTAGATGCCCTCGTGTGGGAACTCGATGGCGCTCGTCGTGTCCGGCGAGCCGATCGTCAACTTCATGATTGTGTCCTTCGCATTGTGTTGTCGGTGGTGACGTGAGCTGATGTGTTCCTTCACTGCACCGCATGGGGCTTGTGAAGGGTCTGAGTGGTGCGTGCTCTGCGGTGGCGCGCGGTACGGGTTGCGAGTGGTGCATGTGCTCGCAATCCCGGTGGTGGCTCAATAGTTGATCATGAAGCAGCGATCCTCCCTGCCTGCCTGGCCTGCCCGGCGTTCCTCTCTAGGCATTGGCAGACAGGCGGGCTAGATGCACCGAAGCGAGCAGGGAAGTTCAAGATTTTTCGGAGATGGCGCTGGCGGGCCGGAAGCTGCACGGTCGCTGACCCGGCGGTCGGCAGCGACGCGCCTCCTGCATCGGCCCGTCACGCGTCCGGCGAGGCCGTGGCGGCGCAGTGCGGCTTGACGCTGTGGTGGCTTGCATGCAGTGGTCCGCTCAGGGACCCGGAGCGATGGACGCTGTGGCAGCCTCGGCTGTGTGCGCGTCAAGAGGCGCGGTCGCGCATCAACCCGGGGTCCGTCTCGTCCGTCGCCTCCCGGCGGTCCGCTGAAGGCGACGGGTGCGCACCTCAGCGCTCCAGTGCGCTCTGCTGATCAGGGGCGCTGGCTACCTGCTGGCTGCCGAGGGACGGTCACCGCACGGTGATGGATCGGGCAGCCGGGCAGCTTGCGCCGTGCGTACCGCCTGCCCCGGCGCCAGCTCGCCCGGCTGTGGCAACGCACCGACGTGCCGAAATCCCAGCCTGCCTGCCGATGGCGCTGCTCGACCGGGTGCCCTGCCCGGTCCCCGGTCTGGGCCCTCGGGGCCCGCCGGGCGAGCCCGATCGGCAGGCCACCATGAGTTCTGGTCCCCACCCCACTGCGCCTACGGCACCTACCCCGGCGCCCACTCCGGCGTCCACATCGCATGCTGAGCGGTCCCTGCCGGCTGCGTCGGCGCAGCAGCCCACTCCTGAGCTGGTGCGCCTGCAGCAGGCGCTGGCCGCGCCCGGTCGCCGGGTGCGCCTGATCAGCCCCGACAACACCTCCCCCGGCACCGTCGCCACCGTCCACGCCGCCTGGCGCAAGGTCAACGACCCCCACTCCCCAGCCGCCACCTTCGCCATCGAGCTGCGGGCCGGCCTCGTAGCCGCGGACGTCGACCTCGATGGCGTGGACGGCGATGTAGCCACTCACCAGCTGCTGGCCCGGTGCCGGGCTCACGGCATCCCCGCGGTCTTCGCACTCTCGGGCCAGCCCGGTCATGCCCACGTGTACGCGGCCGTCTCCGCCGAGCAGCGCACCACGTTCGGCGAGTACGCCGCCAAGCTGGTGCCCTCCTCGCAGCTGCGCGAGGGCGGCTCGCTGATCCGCCCGCCGGGCGCCCCGCACCGCCTGCCCGGGCTGCCGCCCTCGCGGCTGGATTCCAGCCTCAGCATCCCCGAGGTGGTCCGCCTGCTCGGGCTCGACCGACCGGCCAGCACCGTCAAGACCCGGCGTTTCAAGGCCGGCCACACCCAGACCAAGGCGGCCACGGCAGGAGCGGGCACGACGGCGCACAGCACAGCAGTCACAGCACCCCCGGCCGGCGCTCGGCGGAGCTCTCGCGGCACCCACCACCTGACGGGCCAGCAGAACGCCGCGAGCAGGCAGCGCAGGCAGGAGGATCCGGCGCGGAGGCGGCGCGGGCAGGACACCGCCGCTCGGCAGCACTCGTATGCGCCTACGCCGGACTCGGCCCGGATCGGGCGCCGGCGCACCGGACGGGGTGATCTGAGCGCTGAGCAGTGGATGCTGGCCCGCGATGCCGCAGGGCCGCTGGTACCCCGCGGAAAGGACGGGCGCGCCGATGAGTCGCGGATGTTGATGATTCTGGCTACTGCAGCGGTAACCAAGGGGCTGTCCGAGTCTTGGTTCACCGCACTGGCCACCAACCGGCGGATGGCCGGGTGCCGTCACGCCTGGCGCCGCTCAGCCCACGGCAAGTCCACGCCAGAACGCTGGGCACGGGGCACCTACCGCCTGGCGGCGGCGAGGCTGACGCGACTGCGCGCCGAGGACGCCGCCCGCACGGGTACTCACAACAGCCGCGCTGGGCGCCTCCGTGACGGGGCCACCAGCGGCGAGGGCACCGCCACGAGGTGGGCAACGGGGCAGGCTGGGGATGATCTGCTGGGGCACCTGGCGCGGGTGCGCGCCGCCGCCGAGCACTACCCCTGGGGCGTGCGGGAGCGCCCCGGGGTCCTGGCGCACCTGCAAGCGCACTGCCTGATCGCGCTGCAGGCCGGGACGGCTGAGGGCTACGGCGCCTCGGAGCGGCAACTGCAACAGATCGCGCTGCAGCACGATCGCGGTGAGGCCCGGGCAGCTCGGCGCAAGCTGCAGCAGGCGGGGTTCCTCTGCCCGGTCAGCGAGCCCGTCGTGGCGCAGGAGCCCCACCCGGCCCCGGAGCAGGCCGAGACGTCGCCTGGCGCCGTCCCGGGGGCGTTCAGCGCCCAGCGTTACCGGCTGGCGCTGCCCGAGGGTGACCACGTGATGGGGCCGCTGCCAGCACGCTTGTACGCGCTGGATGGCGCCAGCGTGGGTCATGACGTGTGGAGCGAGCAGGTCGCAGCAAATTGCGCCCCTCCCCGTAAGGGGGTGGTACCTAAGATTGGGGGGAGTTGCGACATCCGCGCCGCCTCCTCACCTGCTGGCAGCAGGCTGGGCAAGCGTGGCTGGCTGGTCTACGGGCTGCTGCACCAGCCCAGCACCCTGGATCAGCTGGCTCAGGCTGCCGGCATGAGCACGCGCGGGATGAGGGCGGTGCTGCGCAGGCTGCACGCGCACGGGCTGGCCACTGTGGACGGAGCGCGGTGGCGGCGCGGGCAGGCCAGCCTGGACGAGGTGGCCACCACGCTCGGGGTCCGCGGGGCCGGTGAGCGCCTGGCCGGGCGCCTGCGCGAGGAGCGGCGCGTGTGGGAGCAGCGGTGGCTGCGCCACTTCAACGCCCCCGCTGAGGTCGTGATGGAAGTTGAGGCCGTCGTGGGCGGCCATGGCGGCGCCGGGCGCGCTGCCGGCCACGGCAGCAGCGCGTGGCCCGACGAGGCGGGGAGCGTCAGTGCCGCCGACCTCGCCTGGTACGAGGCGGTCATGGCCTCAGCAGATGCCGCCAGCGCGGAGGTGACCAGCGCGGAGGTGGCCAGCGCTAATGCGCGCAGCGCCGGCACGCCGACCTTCAGGCTCGTGCCCCTCTAGCCACCGGCGCGCGCCGGCGCGCCGCACACGCGTGCGCACCGGGCGCTGAGGGCTCTGCAGGTAGCGCGCCCGGTCGCGGCGGCCGACCTGCCTGCCGAGGACACCAGCAGCGGGCTCGGTGCGCAGGACGGTCACCATCGTCAACCTGCCTGCCGAGAGCGTCAACAGCGGGCGCCACGCCTGCAGCGGCTCACCAGCGGCGCTGATGAGAGCACGAACCACCCGACATCCACAACGACACAGGAGATGACCACGATGAACGACTCGGCGGCGCCGGTGCTGCAGGCACTGACCCAGATGGGGCACCGCCTGCAGGAGGAGTGGCTGGCGGCGGGGCGGACGCTGGATGCCCGCTTCCAGCGGGCCGTGCTGCGCGCCTTCGACGCCTACATGTCGCAGGTCCCACAGCGGCAGCGAGACGCCCTGGCCAGCGAGGCTGATGCCCTCTCGCGCTCGTTGGCTGCCTGCGGTTGCCCACGGTGCGTGCGCCGACTCGTCAGCACGCGGCCGATGGCGGCTGCGGGCGCGTGCTGATGCCCGCGACAGCAGCTCCCTGGCAGCTCAGCTGCCCATCGTCGCTCGGACGCTGATGTGTGGTCGCACGGTCAGCGGGCCGATGTTGCGCGGCCGAGCGGATCGCCGGCTCGTGAACGCGCTCCACGTCATGCGCATGCTGCCTCGACTGCCCCCGCACACCGATAGGCGCAGCGCTGACCGACCGATTGTGTGGGGTCAGTGCTTCAGCACCGCAAGATTTCGTGTTTACAGTTTGACTTATGGCTCCAGAAGCAGAAATGAACAATGCCTGAGGCAGCCGACCTTAAGGAGGCTCAAAATTTGCAGGCCGTCGCCTCAGCTGAAGAACTCCCGGTGCGGCGCGTGCCGTAAATCAGCTATGGCAGCCAGAGTCGCTAGGTCAATGCACTTGTTGGTGATACACAGCGACTGAGCAAGGAGCAGTAAAATGTATTCTGGCATACGCTTGACCCGTACTACGCCAGGCGATACGTTCGAACGCGTGTTCGATTCAGGACTGGATGGCGGCCTGTACACGACTGGCACCCTCATCGGGCGACTCATGTTCCCAGATGCGCACCACAGCCCAACCAGCCGCCCACAGGATGGCGTCGGCCTGGCGATCCCGCTCAACATTGCGGCGCAGCTTCGGTGTCCAGTACCACTCGTTGCTGGTGGGCTCCCGCCCATGCAGCGGACACACATGCCAGAAGCAACCGTCGACGAAGACGGCAACTTTGCGGCGGGTGAAGACCACGTCCGGGCGCACCCGCCCGCCGGGCAGGTCCAGCCGGTGGTCTTTGCGAAAGCGCAGGCCACGACGGTGCAGCGTAGAGCGCAGCGCCACCTCCGGCTTGGTGTCAGAACGCCTGATCGCGGCGAGGTTGCGCGAGCGTCCCGACGAGGTCGGCGTCAGCACCCTGCGCTCGCTGCCGTGCTGCCCGCCCTGCCGATCACTGCGTCGCCCGCCCGCCACAGCGCCACACTAGGCCGCGCCTGCCCGCAGCGGGCCAGCGCATGCAGGAGGATGTGCGCGGTGCCAACCAGCGCGACACGACCGGACCCGAGGCACCATGGAGGGCAGCTGTGAGCATGTTCAACGTCGTGGAGATCTGCGCAGGCGCCGGTGGGCAGTCCCTGGGGCTGGAGCGCGCCGGCTTTGAGCACCTGCTGGCCGTGGAGATCGATGATACGGCTGTACAGACGCTGCGCAATAATCTTGGCCGGGATAACGCCGAGCCAGCGAGGCAAGACCTGGAGACAGGAAACCCTGTTAAGGAGGGCGTGCAGGAGCGCAAGGACGTGGTGCGCCACGGTGACGTGGCCGACAGGCAGGTGTGGGACCCGGCTGAGTACGCCGACCAGGTGGACCTTTTCGCTGGTGGAGTGCCGTGCCCACCATTCTCCATTGCCGGCAAGCAGCTGGGCACCAGCGATGAGCGCGACCTATTTGCCTGGGCGGTGCACCAGGTGGGAATCATCAAGCCTAAGGCACTCCTGCTGGAGAACGTACGAGGGCTGTCGATGCCCCGGTTCGCCGCCTACCGTCAGCACGTGCTCGATGAGCTGGCCGAGCAGGGTTATGTCGGCTTCTGGAAACTGCTACAGGCTTCCGACTTCGGCGTGCCGCAGCTGCGCCCGCGCTTTGTGCTGGTGGCACTGCAGCAAGAATACGCGCCGTACTTCCGCTGGCCCGACACGAGCCAATACCCGAGCAGCAGTGTCGGTGAGGTGCTCAAGGACCTCATGGCTTCCAGGGGCTGGCCGTTCGCCGACAAGTGGGCTGAGCAGGCCAACGCTATTGCCCCCACCATCGTTGGCGGAAGTAAAAAGCACGGCGGCGCTGACCTCGGCCCGACCCGCGCGAAGCAGGCGTGGAAGAAGCTGGCCGTGGATGCCATGGGGGTCGCAAACGAGGCGCCAGGACCTGATTGGCCGCACTTCAACATCAAGCCGCCAAAGCTGACGGTGGAAATGGTTGCACGCATCCAGGGCTGGGACAGCCTGGAGAACTGGCCTATCCAGGGCCGTAAAACGTCGCAATATCGGCAGGTCGGCAACGCCTTCCCGCCACCAGTGGCAGAGGCCGTGGGACGCCGCATCATCGCCGCTCTGCGCAAGGAGGGTGAGGCCGAGGACATGCCGGAGCTGGCGGAGGCGGTGGATCACGATCCCGTGTACCGGGTACTGAAGCAGGCTGAAAAGCCGTTGACGTCAGCAGCCATCCAGAAGCTGCTCAAAGAGCCATACGGCGAGGAGCAGCTGTCCCGCCGCATCGCCTACCTGCACCGCGACTTCAGCATCGAGACTACCGAGGTAGGCGGCAAGCCCGCCTACACCCTCGGCGGGTTCAGGGGATTCATCGGTCAGGAGGATCACGAGCGACACAAGTCCTTCGAGGGCAAGGCACGCGGTCAGATCAGCTGAGAATGAGCGACTGAGGCAGCGAGACCACCCTGGCGCGAAGGTCCGCTACAAACGGGAGTTTGATGCTGGGGACGCTGATTGAGGTCTTGTCAGTAGCAGCGTGAGACCGCCGCTCGACCGGGAGTTGAAGGCGCTGGGGCACTCAGGGTCTGGACGAGACGATGGAGGCGACCAAGCCCTATCCGCCGTACTCACCTGGACGCTGCGTGCTCTCCTATCGTGCCAGCCTCGACGTTCCCCGCGTCCTGGCCCAGACCGTCGCCCGACTGCTGTTCACTCACCGCGCCCGGATCGGCACCCGCCGCGGACGCCGCTCGATGGGCTGCTTCGCTCAGGCGGTGCTGCTGCTGCGGTTCATGCGCCAGCGCGCCGCCGTCGCCGACCTGGCCCGCGACAACACCATCAGCCTGTCCAGCGCCTACCGCTACCTGCACGAAGCCCTCGATGTTCTGGCCGCCCAAGCACCTGACCTGTCCGAGGTCGTCGCCGAAGCAGTGCGCCGAGGAACTGAGCATCTGCTGCTTGATGGCACCCTCATCGCCACCGACCGCGTCCGCGACCGGACCGGTCGACGCGACCGGTGGTACTCAGGAAAGCACCGCCACCACGGTGGTCTCGTGCAGGTCGTCACCGACGCCGACGGGCGGCCTTTGTGGGTTTCACCCGTGGAGCCAGGCTGCACCCATGACCTCACGGCGGCACGCATGCACGCCCTGCCGCTGCTCTACGTCGCCGCAGGCCACGGCGTCCCTACGTTGGCCGACAAGGCATACACCGGCGCGGGAGCCGGCATCCACGTGCCGGTGCGGCGCCCCAAGGGCGGGCAGCTTCTCGATCGCAGCACGCGGGGCTGGAACTCATACGTCAACGCCGAACGCGCCTTCGTCGAGCACGGCATCGCCCACCTAAAGACCCACTGGCGGGCTCTACATCACGTCAGCCTGTGCCCGTGGCGCATCACCGCGATGGTCGCCACAGCCCTCGTCTTGAGCCGACTGGAGAACCGCTACTGACAAAGGCTCATTGAGCCGCCCTGGGACGGAGATACCCGCTCTCGTCTGGCCGTCCTTGAAACACCAGCCCGTCATGGGCGCTGGCTCGCGGGGGCGGACGCTCACCCGGTGCGCTGGCGCTGAACTTACATTACGGCAAGCGGCGGGCTCGCCAGAATCTGCGCCAGCGGCTCCTGCTCGCACTAGTTGTACCCAGCTAGGACGTTGATAGCAGCGCAGCGACTTGAACGAGGGAGGACCTCCGGGTGGGGTGTGACTTGTCGAAGGTCCACATCCACCTGGAGGTCCTCGTGACCCACGCTAACGCCCGCACCACTGTCCACGGCCGGCTCCTGATCGTCCAGCGCCACCAACAAGGCTGGGCCCAAGCTCACATCGCCGCCGCGATGGGCATCTCCCGCAAGTGCGTCCGCACCTGGATCACCCGCTACGCCGCCGAAGGCCTCGACGGACTGCGCGACCGCTCCAGCCGCCCCCACCGCAGCCCCACGCGGACTCCTGGCGACATCGAGGCCCGCATCATCGAGCTGCGCACCCGAGAGCGCTGCGGACCCGACGAGCTGGGCGCTCAGCTCGGCCTGCCGGCGCGGACGGTCTCCCGGGTCCTGGCCCGCCACGGCCTGCCACACCTGTCGGCGCTGGATCCGATGACCGGTGCGGTGCTGCGCTCATCGAAGACCACCGCGGTCCGCTACGAACGCGAACGCCCCGGTGAGCTGGTGCACATGGACATCAAGAAGATCGGCCGCATCCCCGCCGGTGGTGGCTGGCGCGCCCACGGTCGCGCAGCCCGTGAAGCCACCTACGACCGCAAGGCGAGGATCGGCTACGACTACGTCCACTCCCTGGTCGATGATCACTCCCGGCTGGCCTACTCCGAGATCCTGCCCGACGAGAAGGGCACTACCTGCGCTGCCTTCTTGACCCGCGCGGCGGCCTACTTCGCAGCCCACGGCATCGCCCGCATCGAGCGGATCATGACCGACCCCTCCAGTGGCAACGCGTGGGCTTATCGCTGGTCGCTGCGCGAGGTCTGCACCGCGTTGGGAGCGAAGCAGAAGTTCATCCGTCCGCACTGCCCCTGGCAGAACGGCAAGGTCGAGCGGTTGAACCGGACCCTGGCCACAGAGTGGGCCTACCGGCAGGTGCTCACCAGCAACGCCCAGCGCGCCGCTGCCCTTGCACCGTGGATCGAGCACTACAACACTCGACGCCGTCACAGCGCACTCGGTGGTCTCCCGCCGATCAGCCGCCTGTCACCAACGTGATGGCCGGGTACAGCTAGGCGCAGCTGGGCGCGGCAGCTGTCCCGTGCATAGTACTGACCTCGTACCGATGGCCATGGTCGAGCACCGGGCATGGTTAGCGGCGCGGCCTTGTCAGCAGGGCATCTCAGCTCAGTGAAACCTGCGGCTGTGGTGATGCCGGCGGGTTTCCTTAACTTTGCGTTCGGGACATTATGGCTGCTCGCGCGTACCCCCGCCCAATCCTGCCGGGCCAGTCACCGCCAGCGCAGCATCCCTGCCGCGTTCTGGGACATGGCCAACCGCAGGCCGGCCGTCGCGAGACGCAGCAGGTGCCCGGCGTGGTAGTCAGCGCCCTTCTTCAGCGATTGCCTGCAACCGCTTGCGCTCCTCCTCAGTGATCTTCTTATTGGCCCGGACAGTGTTGACGACGATCGTTGGCACTACAGCCAGGTTCACGCGAGCGCTATCTAGGGAGTACGTGTCGTTGCCGCTGGCCTTGGCGGCGATGACGTCCAGGCCCAGCTCGCGCAGCTCGCGCACCCGCCGCTCGGCGTGCACGGCGTCGGCGGTAACGATGCGGAGGTAGTCACCGGGAACCGGGGCGCCCTGGCGGTCGATCAGGATGCAGAAGAGCTGCTTGTGCACCGCCGACCCGTAGGGAACCTTCAGGGCCCACTCCGGCAGCAGGCCCGCGTACTTCTCCTGCATGCGCTGCTCCACCGACTGCCGCACTGCCACCCACGCCGCACCGTGATCTGGGATCGAGGCGAGCAGCAGGGACTGGAAAACACTTGCCGAGAGCCGCTTCATGCGTAGGTAGGCATCCAGGAGGTCCTGGCTGGAGGCATTTGCCTCGATTAGAGCGGTCAGCTCCCCGTAGGCGTTGATCAGCTCGGGACGCTGGGCCTGCCAGTGGGCGTTGTGCTGGATAGGGTTGTCAGGAGTTGCCATAACTTTGTCCTCTCATCAGGTGAGATCGGCTGCTGGGGGGTAGCGCAGGACGTGGACGTCCTCGCCGGCCGCCTCGAGCTCGGCGACGTCGCCGAGCCACTGGCGCAGGAACTGTGCGCCCTTGGTGTCCTCGGCGTTGGCGCGCCGGAAGGAGACCTGGTTGCCCAGGCGCACCCGCCCGGAGCTGTTCTTCTTGCCCAGGGACTCCTGCAGCTCCAGCCCTGCGGCGAAGCGGCGGATGTCCGAGACGAAGTCCAGGACGATGACCTTCTCCTTGCCGGGGGCCAGCCGCAGGCCACGGCCCAGCTGCTGCACGAAGATGCGCCGGCTGTGCGTGACGCGCTGGAAGACGACGATGTTGACGTCCGGCACGTCCACGCCCTCGTTGAGCACGTCCACGGCGCATAGGACACCGGCGCGCCCCTCGGCGAAGTCCCATAGCGTCCGGGTGCGCTCAACCGGGGTAGTCGCTACCCCGGCAGAGTTGCGGGAGGCGATCACCTGGGCATTGGTAAAGGCTAGCGCGTTGATCTTGCTGGCCATCTTCTCAGCGTGGTCGATCGTGCCGCAGAAGACGATGCACTTGGGATTGCTCTGATCAGCCCAGGTTTCCCTGAGCCGCTCGACGACCGCGTCATCCCACTCCTCGATGAATAAGCGCCTGTTGATTGCCTTAGGGGTGAACGTTTCACCGTCCAGGCCCTGTAGCCGGTCCCAGTCGATGTTGTCGGTGAACATGCGGTAGTCGATGTTCGCCAGGTATCCCTCCCGCAGCCCACGCACCATGTCGATGTCCACTACGGGCCGGTCGAACCAGCGCTCCAGCGATGCGCCGTCGGGACGCCACGGAGTAGCGCTCATGCCCAGCAGGAAGGCACCTCCAGCGCCGGCCGACAGCTCGCCGAGTACCCGGTCGTACATCTCGGCGCCGAGGTGGTGGCACTCGTCGACGATGACGGTGGTGAAGCCATCTAGCGTTCCTCCGCTACCCAGGTAGGCAGCGACACTGCCCACGCAGGCAAAAACGAGGTCGGCGTACTGCAGGATCTCTTGGTCGGGCTTCTCATACCCATTCCACACAACGGTGGATTGTGACGCCCTGAGCATGGGCCAGAACGCCTTCTCTAGCTGGTAGACCAGCTCATTGCGGTGGGCGAGCACCAGCGCCCTCGCACCCGGCCGCAGCAGGGATAGGCGCCGGAAGAATTCACCGGCGACGAAGGTCTTGCCCAGCCCGGTCGCGAGCACGACTAGGGCGCTGCGGCGCCCTTGCGTAAACTCGGCCATGGCCCGTTCGACAGCCTCGCGCTGGTAGTTCCGCAGCTCATAGGCATCAGCGTCGCGCAGCGCCAGGGGATCATCCTCAGCCTGCTCAGCCTGCCGCAGCAGCCGTGGCCGGTCCCACAGCTGCAGGGGTACACCCAGGTCTGCCAGCCGGCGTTGCTGCCCGGGCACCGCCGCCTCGAACCCACTGCTGGAGACGATGACCGGGACGTCAGCTCTGTACTTCGCGCACGCATCGACGGTTTCATCGACGACGCTGCCACCCACGCGCGCTTTCCAGCGCTTGACCTGGAAGAGCCAGCGGCGCCCCGCCTTGCTGGCGGTGACGTCCGCTCCCCCGTCTCCAGACATGCCGGCCAGGCGCACGTGCTCAAAACCACGCACCATCAGCAGGCGCATGACCATCCGCTCGAGCGCTTGCCAGCTGGTGCCGCTGATGAGCAGGTCCGTGACTATCCGCTGGCTCACCGCAGCTTGCCCGAGAGGTAGTCCAGGGCCGCCTTGGCCCGCACGACCAGCAGGCGCTCCGGCGACTGGTACCTCAGATAGGACGCGCAGTCCTCCAGGCATCGGAGGTACTTGTCTGTCAGTTCCTGCCGCAGGCCCTCAGCCATCGCCAGTCCCATCTCGTCGCCAGGCCACACGTCCTCCCAAACCTGGCCACCGAACCACACGTGCGGGTACTTGCCGAAGAACCTGACTAAAACCGGGAAGTCGGCATAACGCAGATAATCACCACCACCAATGAGGCCGGCGAAGTCGGTCATCGTCACCCCAGAGGACAGCATGTTGTCCGCCAGGCGGCGCTGCTCATCTACGGACAGCTCCGTGTAGAAGTCCGCCACCTCCCCGGTACCGGCAAGGCGGTCGACGATGAGAGAGAAGAGCGCGGCAATGTCACTGCGCACGCCCTCCGGGGCCTCAGAGATCCTGTCCGGCCAGGCCCTGCGCAGCACCTGGGTCATAAGGTTTGCCGTGGCATGGCCCCGAGCACCTGTGAGGGACGAGTGCGAGTCGTAGATGAAATGTGCCACCTCCGCTGCGACCGCATCCTCCAGCCGCAAGCCGAGGTCGGCGAAGGCAGAGTGGCCCGGGTCGACGTAGACAGTGATCTTTCTCAATGCCTTGTGGGCCACCACTGGCACCGCATCGGCGCCATAGGTTGGCACGATCGGGCGCGAAACCAGGCGGACCGATACGTCGACCGGCGCACTGGAGCCGCCGCGAACCAGGTCGACGGACAGGGCAGTCACAGCCAGGTCGGCCTCCTCAGCGGAGTCCTCGTCTAGAGCTGCGGCATCGGCCGGGTGCGGTGCACCACTGCGGCGACGGCACTGCATGCACGCAGGCTCGTCACCATCGTTGACCGTCGCGCAGAAGGTGCACGCCCACGGCGCAACGACGGTGGGCACCTGCGAGGCGCCGCACTGTGGGCACTCCAGCGCAGACAGCGGCAGGATGCACTCGCACGTCTCGCTCACGCACGGCTTCGGCTGCAGCACATGTGCACAGTCCTCGCAGACTTCCGCGCCAGGCGCATTCTGGTAGCCGCACTCCGGGCACTCAGGCAGCTCCTCCAAAGGCTTGTCGGCAGCCGACTCCACATACTCCCACCAGCGCGTGTCCTCGTAGTAACCAGGCTCGCGCGCCTGAAAGCGCTCCAGCAGCTCACGCTCGGTTTCGCGTGGGATTCGTTCAGCCTTCTGCCGCGCCGGGTTATACCGACCCATGTACATGTCCGCCCGGCCGAAGTTTCGAACCTTTCGGTAGCCCTGGAACAGGCGTGAGACCGGTGAGTCGTTCCTCTGCCCGGCCGACCACTTGCCAGGAAGCAGTGACCCACCGCGCAGGAAGGCCAGGGCGTTATGCCACTCGTCGCTGGTGCGCTGGAAATCCTGCTTGGAGAAGTCGACCGGAACGTGGTCCAGGTGCACTTCCCCGACGATGCGGCCGTACTGCTGGTCGACGGGGTACTCCTTCTCGGAGCGCTTGGTAACCTCGTCGGTGTAGTCGAAGAAGGCCGGTTTCTCCCCGATGCGGATGGCGCGGCCATTGCGGATCAGGTCGATGCCGAAGTCGTTCGGGTCGTCATAGCGCTGGATGCCCACCCAGCCCCACACCCGCTCGGTGATCTCCCGGACATCCCTGGCGCCACACCGCGGGCAGGGCGCATCACCCGGCATGAGGGTGCCGTCACGCAGGCAGCGGTAGGAGCTGGACAGCTGCTCGTCGAAGTCGATGCGCGCAGGGATGCGGCCATACCCAGCTCGCTCAACGAATCGGCTCTTGTCCCATACACAGTGCTCGAATGCTGGTTCTGGGTCGTTGTTGACGAGGATGCGCGCCGGTGTACCGTCCTCACCGCGCATGAGGGTTGCGTAGCGACGCGCGAGCTCGCGTCGTACGACGGTTTTCGACATTCCGGCCAGCTTACGGATGAAGGCGTTATTGGGGTCACCCGTTGGCCACCAGTCTCGAACTTCGACGATGGTGCCGCGCTCGAAACCGTGTGGCTTAGCGATACGGCGGGCCGGCACTTCAAAGGTGCCCTGCTCCATGAGCCTGGGCAGGTCGACCACCACCTCCAGGGCGTAGTCGTCCTCACGGCGCGCGGAGGTCAGCTTGGTGACCCTTCCCAGCTTTCCAGTCGCGATGTTGAAACCCATGCCAAAAAGACCCAGCGTGTCAAAGGCGTTCTTGGACGAGTACCCAGCGCGCAGCGCGTCGGCGACCTGATTTTCCGTCAGCCCCAAACCCGTATCACGCACGCGAAGAATCCCCTCTCCTCGGTTCACCTCCGATTGGCCGGGGATCTCCAAGAAAACCTGGCGAACAGCAGTGTTGACTCCTTCCAGCTCGGCGGCCCGGAAGGAGTCAATGGCATTATCGATCAGCTCACAGAGTGCATCCAGCGGAGTTATGGGAGTACGAGTGAGGGCTAGCAATACATTAGGAGTGGGCTGGATGTCGACCAGTGTGTGCTCACTCATGCGATCACTTTCCCCCTATGCTCGATAGGCGCGCTCGAAACGCCACCTCAGTGCATAACATCTATTAACCAAGAAAAGTAATGAATTGATTCATGCGGCTAGCGCATCTCGATGCCTGAAGCTACTTTCCGCCAACTTGAAGGGAGCCTCCTTGCCTAGAGCAGTTGCCTCGTCTAACGACAGCATGCCTGACCCAGCCAACATGTGCTGGAGGACTGAGTCGCTGGAGTACTGAGCCGCCGAAGCATGATCACATGTCCGCGCGTTGGTGTTGGAGTGATCGGGCCAGCGCGAAGGCGTTCACACCTGATCACTAGGCACTCCTGCATGTGTTGCAGCAGCGCGTCGTGGACGGCGGGCGCGGTGGGGTGCGTCCGGGAGCGGACATCGAAGTCGACGACGTACTGGACCTGCACGACCGCTCCCTCCCGCTACTCACCAGCCTCTGGCCCGCCGCGTCGGGCGGCGGGCACGGGGAAGAACGTCGACAAGGAGGAGGAGCGGGCTGAGGACCTGTTACCGGAACGGAGCAGTCGGGCACCTCCCGGCCGAGCGCGCCGGCCGGGGTGCACCGGTTCGCGGAGGGAGGGCGGCGTCCTACGCTGGCGCCCATGCCTCACGCTCCGGTCTCCCCGCACCGAGGCCTCCTCACCGAGCGCATCGCCCGCGAGCTGGAGCACGAGATCCGCACCGGCGCGCTCGCGGTGGGCGACAAGCTGCCCTCGGAGCGGGAGCTGGCGATCCGCTTCGCGGCGAGCCGCGGGGTGGTGCGCGAGGTGCTGCGGCGGCTGGAGGCGCAGCACCTCATCGAGGTGGCGGCGGGGCGGGGGTCGTTCGTGAGCTCGCCGGGGCTGGCGGAGTCGCGGGGCTTCGACGCGGTGTACCGGGCGAGCCGGCCGACGGTGCGTCAGCTCATCCGGGCGCGGTTGCCGCTGGAGGTGGAGAGCGCGGGGCTCGCGGCGGAGCTGGCGAGCGAGGAGGACCTGGCGACGCTGGCGGCGGCGCACCAGGCGGTGCTGGACGCCCCGGACGCGGTGGCGATGGCGCGCGCGGACCTGGGCTTCCACGAGGCGATCGCGGTCACCAGCGGGAACCCCGTGCTGCGGATCATGCTGCTGTCGATCGGGCCGATGATGTTCGAGATGATGCTGCGCTCCAACTCCGACCCCTCGATCGCGGAGCCGGGGGTGCCGCATCACGCGGAGATCCTCGCCGCGATCACCGCGCACGACGTGGAGCTGGCGCGCGAGAACATGCGCGAGCACCTGACCCTGGGGCTGCGCACGTACGGGCCGGACCTGGACGAGCCGCTGGAGGTCATGGCCAACCGGCACCTGGAGCACCTGCTGCAGCACCCGTTCTGAGGGTTGACCACGTCGGCGGCGTCCCATTACGGTCCAACTGGTCCTACCAGTTGGACCAGTGGTCTCCGGCCTGACCCGAGGATGACGATGACGTCGACACCACCCGCGCTCACCCGGCGCGCCCTGCTGACCGCCACCGCGGGAGCGGGGACCACCGCGGCCCTCGCCGCGTGCAGCTCCGGCGGCGGCTCCGTCGGGCCGAACACCCCGCTGCGCATCGCCGCGGTGAACCACGTGTGGTCGCAGGCGATCGCCGAGCGGCTGCCCGAGTTCGAGGAGCTGTCCGGGCGGCGGGTCAGCATGCAGCTGCTCACCGCCGACCAGCTCGGCAGCAGCTACAACGTCAAGCTCAACGCCTCCGCCACGGACATCGACGTCATGATGGTCCGCCCCCTGCAGGACCAGCTCCTCTTCGCGCGCAACGGCTGGCTGACCGACCTCAGCGACCGCGTCGCCGACCCCGCCTTCGCCTGGGACGACGTCCAGGAGGCCGTGCGGGAGCGCTCCACCACCCGCGGGCGCGTCTACAGCGTCCCCGTCGTCACCGAGCGCCCCGCCCTCTACTACCGCAAGGACCTCGTCGACGGCCCGCCGCAGACCCTCGACGACCTGCTGGAGCAGGCGCTCGCGCTGACGGACGACGAGACGTTCGGCTTCGTGGGCCGCGGGCAGCGCGCCGGGGCGGTCAGCCAGTGGTCGAGCTTCCTGTTCTCCTTCGGCGGCGACTTCACCACCGACGACGGCGCCTCGGCCATCGGCAGCGAGGAGGCGCGCGCGGCCTACGCCTACTACGGCCGCCTGCTCCACGAGGCCGGCCCGCCCGGGGCGACGAACATGAGCCTAGAGCAGGCCATGCCGATCTTCGCCCAGGGCAAGGCCGCCTTCTACGTCGACGCCGACGCCATCTACACCAACTTCCTCGACCCGAGCATCTCCACCGTGATGGACACCGTCGGGTTCGCACCCTTCCCCGCCGGCCCGGCCGGCGCCGTCCCCTACAACGTCCCCTCCTGGGCGCTGGCGGTGAACGGCTTCTCCCGGCTGCAGGACGACGCCTGGGCCTTCCTGGAGTGGGCGGCCGGGCCCGAGCGGGTCGCCGAGGTCCAGTCCGCCGGCATCCCCGGCGCCCGGACGTCGGTCTGGGCCGACCCCGCCACCACCGCCGCGTTCCCTGCGGAGCTGGCCGAGGCGATGCGGGTCAACACCGAGAACGGCACCGGCCACGACCGCCCCGAGGTCATCCAGGTCGGCCGGGCCCGCGACATCGTCGGCCGCCCCCTGGTCGCCGGGATCCTCGGCGAGGACGTCGGCCCGGTCGCCGCCGACGCCGACGCCGAGTTCGCCGACTTCCTCGTCCGCGACAACCGCCAGCAGGAGTTCTGATGTCGACGACCTCCCCGGACCTCACCTCCGACCGGATCGCCCTCGCCCCGCCGGGCAGGCGGCCGCGGACCTTCGAGCAGCAGAACCGGCGCCTGAAGTGGCTCATGCTCGGGCCCGCGCTCACCTTCGTCGGGTTGATGATCGTCTTCCCGCTGCTCTTCACGCTCAACCTCAGCCTCACCGACGCGTTCGGCGCGGTGAACTCCGGGCGCCGCTACCTCGGCCTGCAGAACTTCACCGACGCCCTCGGGGACACCCGCCGGTTCTGGCCCGCGCTGGGACGCACCGCGATCTTCACCATCGGCGCGGTCGTCCTCGAGACGGTCCTCGGCCTGGCCATCGCGATGCTCATGCGCAGGGCGTTCACCGGCGCCCGCATCGTCCGGACGATCCTCATGGTGCCGCTGCTGGCCACCCCGGTCGCGATCGGCATCCTCTGGCTGCTCATCCTCGACCCGACCAACGGCATCGCCAACCACCTGCTCGAAGGCGTCGGGCTGCCCCGCCAGGAGTTCCTCGGCTCGGTCTCGCAGTCCCTGGGCGTGCTGATGCTGCTCGACGTGTGGCAGTGGACGCCGATGATGACGATCCTGCTGCTCGCCGGGCTCTCGACCCTGCCGGAGGAGCCGGAGGAGGCCGCGCTCGTCGACGGCGCCAACGCCTGGCAGCGCTTCCGCTTCGTCGTGCTGCCGATGCTGTCGACGACGCTGTTCACCGCGCTGATCCTGCGGGCCGTCGACGCGCTGAAGACCTTCGACATCCTCTACGCCACCAAGGGCGCCGGCGGCGGCTCCGACTTCGAGGTCGAGACGCTCAACGTCTACGCCTACGGCCTCACTTTCGACTACCAGGAGTACGGCCTCGCCGCGGCCGTCCTCGTCCTGTTCACCCTCCTCATCATCGGCGTCGTCCTCGCCCTGCGCGCCCGCTCCGGAAGGACCAGCTCGTGAGCACCGCGACCGCCACCCGGCCCGCTCCCCGACCCGCCCTGCGCCCGGTGGTCCGGCGCTCTCCGTGGGGCGCGCTGCGCGCGATCGCCATCACGCTGGTCTGCCTCGTCATCGTCGCCCCCGTGGTGTGGATGATCGCGGCGGCGTTCAAGACGAACGTGCAGGTGACCGACCCGACCGTCGGCCTGGTCTTCTCCCCCACGCTGGACAACTTCCGCAACGTCCTCGCCGACGGCGCGATCCTGCGCTCGCTGGGCAACTCCGCGATCGTCGGGGTCGTCTCCACGGTGCTGGCCGCCGTCATCGCCGTGCCGGCGGCCTGGGCGGTGGGGCGCTTCGCCATGCAGCGCACCGGCTCCCTCGTCCTGGTGGCGCGCATCGTGCCGGCGATCTCGCTGCTCGTGCCCTGGTACTACCTCTTCGCCCAGGTGGGCCTGGTCGGCAGCTACACCGTCCTGGTGCTCAGCCACATGTTCGTCGCCGTGCCGCTCATCCTGTGGATCATGATCGGGTTCTTCGAGGGCCTGCCCGTGGAGCTGGAGGAGGCCGCCCGCACCGACGGGCTGTCCCCGTTCGGGGCGTTCCTGCGCATCGCCCTGCCGCTGGCCGCACCCGGCACGGCGACCGCGTCGCTGCTGGCGTTCATCGCGAGCTGGAACAACTTCATGTTCGCGCTCATCCTCTCCGACGAGGACACCCAGACGATGCCGGTGACGCTGTTCACCTTCATCTCCTACGCCAGCACCGACTGGGGCGGCCTCATGGCCGCCGCCACCCTCATGACCGTCCCCGTCCTGCTCGCCGCCGTCTTCGGCCAGAAGTACCTCGTCGCGGGACTGACCGCCGGCGCCACCAAGGGCTGAGGCCCGCAACCCCTCGACACCAGGAGAACCGTGAAGATCGTCGACGCCTCCGTCCTCGTCACCTGCCCCGGCCGCAACTTCGTCACCCTCAAGGTCACCACCGACGAGGGGATCACCGGCCTCGGTGACGCGACCCTCAACGGCCGCGAGCAGGCCGTCGTCGCCTACCTGCGCGAGCACGTCGTCCCGCTGCTGCTGGGCACCGACCCGCACCGCATCGAGGACACCTGGCAGTCGCTGTACCGGGGTGCGTACTGGCGGCGCGGCCCGGTGACGATGGCCGCGATCGCCGCCGTCGACGTCGCCCTGTGGGACATCAAGGCGAAGGTCGCGAACCTCCCCCTCTACCAGCTGCTCGGCGGCGCCTCCCGGGAACGCGTGCGCACCTACGGCCACGCCAACGGCCGCGACATCCCCGAGCTCCTTGACTCCGTGCGCGCCCGGCAGGCCGAGGGCTACCAGGCCATCCGCGTCCAGACCGGCGTTCCGGGGCTGCGGAAGGTGTACGGGGTCCACACCGGCGAGGCCATCGCTCACAACCCCACCCGCCTCGACCAGCGCGCCGTGCCCGTCGTCGAGGACTGGGACACCCCCGCCTACCTGCGCCACCTGCCGACCGTCCTGGAGGCGGTGCGCCACGAGTTCGGCCCCGAGCTGCCGCTGCTGCACGACGCCCACCACCGGCTCACCCCGCTGCAGGCCGCGAAGCTGGGCAAGGACGTCGAGCGCTACGACCTGTTCTGGCTGGAGGACTGCACCCCGGCCGAGAACCAGGAGGCGTTCCGCCTCGTCCGCCGGCACACCACCACGCCCCTCGCCGTGGGGGAGGTGTTCAACACCGTCTTCGACTACCAGACGCTGGTGAGCGAGCAGCTCATCGACTACGTCCGCTCCGCCGTCACCCACTTCGGCGGGATCTCCCCGCTGCGCAAGCTGTTCGACTTCGCCGCGCAGCACCAGGTCAAGAGCGCCATCCACGGCCCCGAGGACATCTCCCCCGTCGGCATGGCCGCCGCCGTCCACCTGGACCTGGCCGTGCACAACTTCGGCATCCAGGAGTACTCCGGGCACACCGCCCTCACCGACGAGGTCTTCCGGCACGCCTACATGTTCACCGACGGCCACCTGCACCCGGGCGAGGCGCCGGGCATCGGCGTGGAGTACGACGAGGAGCTCGCCGCGGCCCACCCCTACGACCCGGCGTACCTGCCGGTGAACCGGCTCGCGGACGGGACCGTGCACGACTGGTGAGGGAGGGCGCGCCGGGGCCGGGGGTTCACGGCCCCAGCAGCGCCGCCGGCACCACCGCGATCCCGTCGCGCCGCCGGTAGGCGTCCGTGCCCGCCGTGACGACCACCGCGTCGAGCACGTCGTCGCCGAGCGTCTCCCGCAACCAGTGCAGGTGCTTCACGTCCGCGTCGGTGACCGTGCCGGCGAGCTTGACCTCGAGGGCGAGCACCTTCCCGTCACCGCGTTCCACGACGAGGTCGACCTCGTGGTTGCCGCCGCGCAGCCGCAGGTGCCCGGTGCGGGCCTCGGCGGCCTGGGCGTGGACGCGGACGTCGAGGGTGACCAGCGACTCGAACAACTGCCCGAGCAGCGTCGCCTCCCGGCCGGCGCCGCGGGCCGGTGCCGCTCCGGCGAGCGCGTCGGCGTCGACCCCGAGCAGGCGGGCCGCGAAGGCCGGGTCGGCGAGGTGGTGCTTGGGGGCGGCCGCCAACCGGGTCAGGTGGTTGCGCGAGGGGGTCCAGGCCGGGACGGGATCGAGGAACCACAGGCGTTCCAGGACGTCGCGGTAGGCGGTGGTCGTGGTCTTCGCCGGCTTGTCCTGCTCCCCGGGGGTGGCCGCCTCGAGCAGGCGGTCGTAGGCGGTGGTGGTGGACTCGGCAGCGGCGTAGGCCGTCATCCAGCGCCGCAGCGGTGCCGGGTTGCGGACGGCACGGCCGAGGTCGGGGAAGTCGCGGTCGATGATGCGGTCGACGTACCCGTCGAGCTGGGCCCGGCGCAGTCGCGGCGGCAGCGAGCGGATCGCCGGGAGCCCGGAGCGGCAGATCTCCTCGGCGTACTCGTCGAGCCCGACGGCCGTCGTCCCGGCGACCGCAGGCCGTCGGCCGGACAGCAGACCCGCCAGGGAGACCGTGGGCCGCGCGACGCCGCGTTCGGCGAGGGTCATGGGCCGCATGCGCAGGCGCACGATCCGCCCGGCCCCGCTGTGCACACCGCTGTCCCGGGGGACGGCCGAACCGGCCAGCAGGAAGGAACCGGGGGCGGCGCCGGCGTCGACCGCGCGCCGGACGGCGTCCCAGGTGGAGGGGACGTGCTGCCACTCGTCGACGAGGACGGGCGTCGGCCCGCGCAGCGCCCGCCCGGGATCCGCGAGGACGAGGTCCCGCTGAGCGGGGTCGTCGAGCTGGACGACGGTGCGCGCGCGCTGCATCGCGGTCCGCGTCTTGCCCACGCCCTTCGCCCCCTCCAGGGCCACCGCGGCCAGGCCGGTCAGGTGCTCCTCGAGTTCGGCGTCGACGACGCGGGGAGAGTAGGGCGGCGCGCTCGGCACACCGCCACGCTACCTTTTGGCACACTCCTGCGCTACCGATCGGCACGATGCTGGGCTACCGTTCGACCTGAGCAGGGCACGTCGATCGAGGAGGCTCCGTGGACCGGCAGCACCGGGTGATGGGCGCCCTCGTGGGCTCCGCCGTCGGCGACGCGCTCGGCGCGCCGTTCGAGTTCGGTCCGCCGGGCGCCTTCAGCGCCCGCTTCCCCACCGCCGCCCGCGGGGTGGCCACCGAGATGTGCGGGGGCGGGACGCTGGGCTGGGAGCCCGGGGAGTTCACCGACGACACCCAGATGGCGCTGCTGGTCGCCCAGTCGCTGCTGGAGCGCGACGGCCTCGACGAGGCCGACGTGTTCGAGCGGTTCCGCCGGTGGGCGCAGGCCGGGCCGCCGGACATCGGGGTGCAGACGTCCGCGGTGCTGGGTTCCGGGCTGCCGTGGGACACCGCGGCGGCCGAGCACGTGCGCGCCGGGCACCGCGCCGCCGGCAACGGCTCGCTCATGCGCACCACCCCGGCGGCGATCTCCTTCGCCCGCGCCGGGCGGCGGGCGAGCATGGACGCCGCCCGGCGGATCAGCGCCCTCACCCACGGTGACCCGGCGGCCGGGGAGGGGTGCGCGCTCTTCCACGAGGTGCTGCGGGTGCTGCTGGAGGGCGGGAACGCCGACGAGGCCGTCGCCGCGGCGCTGCCGCTGGTGGCGGAAGAGCACCGGGCGAAGTGGGCGCAGGTGTGCGAGCCGGGCTGGCGGCCGCAGGACGCCACCGAGGCCAACGGCGCGGTGTGGCCGACGCTGGGATCGGCGCTGTGGGCGCTGCGGCACTCGACGACGTTCGAGGAGGCGCTGCGGCTGGTCGTCGACCTCGGCGGGGACACCGACACGCTCGCCTGCGTGACCGGTGCGCTCGCCGGTGCCCGCGCCGGGATCACCGGCATCCCGATCCGCTGGACGTCCGTGGTGCACGGGCGCATCCCCGGGTTCGGCGACCGGGTGTGGGAGCTGCGCGACCTGCAGCTGCTCGCCGCGCAGCTGGACGGGGCGCGTCACCTGCGCCTGCACGAGCCGGCCGCCACCCGCGGCCTGCCCGCCACGGAGGTCACCGACGGCGTGTGGGCGGCCGACCTCGACGGGGCCCGGCGCAGCGACCGCGACTTCGCCGTCGTCTCGCTGTGCCGCACCGGCGGCCGCTTCGGCCACGACGTGCAGCGCTTCGCCTACCTCACCGACGACGACAGCAACACCGAGCTCGTCACCGTCCTCGACGACGTGCTCGGCGACATCGCCGCGCTGCGCGCCGACGGCCGGCGGGTGCTCGTGCACTGCCACGCCGGCGCCTCCCGCACCGGGCTGGTGCTGCGGGCGTGGCTGGTGCGCGAGGAGGGGTTGTCGGCGCAGGAGGCGACGCAGCGGGTGGCGGCGGTGTGGCCGCACCTGAGCACGTGGAACGACACCTTCACGGCGGCGCTGGAGGAGCTCGCCCGGCCGGAGGTCTGACCCGCCTCCGCGAGCGCTCAGACCGGCACCAGCAGTTCCCGCGCCTCGTTCGTCAGCAGGTCCTCCGCCTCGCTCCACGGCACGACGTAGGTCCGGGTGCCGTGGCCACCGAGCTGGAAGTCCTGGAAGGAGAACGCGAGCCCGTCGGGGGTGGACTGCCAGGTCGCCCAGTTCCCCTGCTCGGGGGCGAGACCCTCGGGCACGGTGACGGGATCGCCCTGCGCGGCGGCGAGGTCCTCGACGACCGGCGCGAGGTGGGCGAAGGCGGCCGGCGGGTCGGCGAAGAGGAGGTCGAGGGTCACCGGGCGGCCGCTCCGCACGTCGACGACGGTGGAGGCGAGGGTGGTCGTGGGGTGGGCGGTCCCCTCGGTGGAGTCGACGACCTCCAGCAGCACCTGCACGGTGCGGCCGTCGTCGGTGGTGACGGTGCCCTGCCCGGTGATCGTGCGGGGCGGATCACCGTCCTGCACGGAGGCGCGGGCCCGCTCGAGGACGTCCTCGGCGGAGGCGAGCACCCGCCGGTTCACCTCGGCCGCCACCGGGGAGCCGGAGAAGCGGGGCACGACCACGTCCCAACTGAGGGAGCCGGCGGTGCCGGTGAGGCGGGCCTCCGTCCACGGCAGGACGCCGGGGTCGGTCTGCGCGTCCGGGAGCGCGGTCTCCGGGGAACCCGGCGTTGCGGGTGAGGCGGTCGAGGCGGGCAGCGAGACGGGCGCGGGCGGTGCGGCGGTGGCCACGGCCCCGGCAGGGGTAGGAGCCGTGGCCGGTGCCGCGGGGCTCGTGGCTTCGGGCGCGAGGGCGGGTTCGTCGGCCCCGCACGCGGTCAGGCCGGTGGTCAGGCAGGCGAGGGCGAGGAGCGCGGCGGCACGGGCGGGCACCACGGGAGCGGACACGGCGCGTTCCTCCATCGGCGACGGGATCGGCAGCCTACGGACCCGACCCCGTCCACGCCGGTGTTTTCCGGCGGGCCGTCACCCCCGCCGGGTCACCGCCTCCCGGTGCGCCGCCGCGAGCGCCACGACGGTGAAGACGGCGGCGCTGCCGAGCACCCACGCCACGTGCACGGCGAGCGGCTGCACGCTCAGCCCGGTCAGGCCCGCGATGTCGGCGTCGTCGGCGACGGCGTGCAGCACGACCTGCCCGAAGTGGTAGCTGGGCAGCCACCGCGCGACCTGCCCGACGACCTCGGGCAGCTCGGACAGCGGGACGAAGAACCCGGAGACGAAGGACAGCGGCAGGAACAGGACGTTGGTGACGACGACGGCCGTGCGGGGCCGGGTCAGGTAGGCGATCGCGAAACCCAGCGGGCTGAAGGCGAGGACCCCGGCGACGAGCAGGGCGCCGAGCAGGAGCCACCGCCCGGCGGGCAGGTCGACCGCTCCGACGAGACCGGCGAACAGGCACAGGGCGGTCACCATGAGCAGGCCGTGCACGAACCCGGCGCCGAGCTTGCCGAGCTGGTAGGCGCCGCTGGGGACGGGGGTGGCCGCCAGGGTCCGCAGCCAGCCGCGGCCGCGGTCCTTGGCGACGTCCTCGCCGAACACGACGATCCCCAGGGTGAGGGCGCCGTAGCAGCCGATCCCGGCGAGCACCACCACACCCGTGGGGGTGCCGCCGGGCAGCACGTCCCCGGCGTTGGGCAACCCGAAGACGGCGTAGAGGATCACCGGCAGCGTCATGCCGAGCACCGCGAACTCGGGGCGGCGCAGGCCGGCCCGGGTCTCGGTGAGGACGGCGAGGCGGGCGAAGCCGAGCCGGGAACCGGTGCGGCGGGCGGGCTGGGCGGGCAGGGCGGGAGCGGTCATCGCGGGTCTCCTGCGGGGGCGTCGGTGAGGGTCAGGTAGGCCGACTCGAGGTCGCCGCTCCCGGCCAGTTCCCCGGGTGCGGCGTCGGCGACGCACCGGCCGGCGGCGAGGACGACGACCCGGTCGGCGTGGTGAGCCGCCTCGGTGAGGTCGTGGGTGGCGAACAGGATCGTCGCCCCGGCGGCGGTCGCGGCGCGGGCCTGGGTCCAGAACGCGCGGCGGGCGAGGACGTCCATCGCGGCGGTCGGCTCGTCCAGCAGCAGCAGCTCGGGTTCCCCGACGAGGGCGAGGGCCAGCAGCAGCCGCTGCCGTTCCCCGCCGGACAGGGCCGTCACGGTGCGGGTGGCGCGGCTGGTCAGGCCGGTGCGTTCCAGCACGTCGGCCACGGGCAGGTGCCGGGGGTAGGCGTGCCCGACGAGGCGGACCAGCTCGCGCACCGTGACCTGCTCGGGCAGACCGGCGGACTGCAGCATCGCCCCGGTGCGGGCGCGGGCCGCGGCGGGTTCACCACCCAGGACCCGCACGCGGCCGGCCGTGGGCCGGACGAGGTCCAGCAGCAGTTCGAACGTGGTGCTCTTGCCGGCGCCGTTGGGTCCCAGCAGGGCGACGACCTCGCCCTGCCGGACCCGCAGGTCGAGCCCGTCGACGGCCCGCACGGTGCCGTAGGTCTTCACGACCCCGTCCATCTCGATGACGTCCACCTGGTCCTCCATCCCCTGCTCGTCCCCGGTCGTCCCCGGTCGTCCCCGGTCGTCCCCGGTCGTCCCCGGCCTCGCCGGTCGTCGCCGGTCGTCCCTGGCGGTGCTCAGGACGGTAGGGAGGGCGGGGGATCCGCCCGAAGTGCCGGAGGTCACCAGCTGCGCCCGTGACCTCCGGCAGGGGTGGGGCGGGCCCGCTCCCTCCTACGATCCCCCTGTGTTCTCCGGGGCCCAGGAACGCTCGACGGCGCTGACGGGGTACGTCGCGCTCGCGGCCGTGGGGGCGCTGGCCGCGGTGGGCGCCTGGGAGGGTCCCCCGGGCACCCGGGGCTGGTGGTGGCTGGCCTACGGGGTGTTCGTGCTCGCGTTCGTCGTCGACGACCTCGCCGGGACGGGGGTGCTCGGCGACCGCCCGCGCTGGGTGCCGACCCGTGCGCTGCTGGCCGTGGACGTCGCCGCCGCGCTGGTGGCGTGGTGGATCGCGCCGCAGGTGGGCTGGACGGCGATCCTCTTCGTCGTCACGGTGGTGCCGGCCGCGCTGAGCCTGCCGCCGGTGGCCACGGCCGTCCTCATCGCGGTGCAGAGCGCCGCCGTCGTCGCCGGGACGGCCCGGGCGGGCGGCGACGTCGACGAGGTCGTGGCCCTGGGCGCGCTCTACGGCGCGCTGCAGGTGTTCACCGCGATCGTCGTCGTGGCCGGCCGCCGGCAGGCCGAGCAGCGCGCCGCGCTGGCCGCGGCCCACGCCCAGGTGCGGGCCGCCTCGGCGCTGCTGGCCGCCTCCAGCCGCGACGCCGAGCGGCTGCGCATCTCCCGCGAGCTGCACGACGTCGTCGGCCACGGCCTGACCGCGCTGGCGCTGGAGCTGGAGGTCGCCGCCCACCGCGCGCAGGACCCGGCGCTCGAGCACGTCGAGCGGGCCCGCGGCATCGCCAAGGACCTGCTGGGGGACGTGCGCTCGGTCGTGGGGGACCTGCGCGGGGAGGTGCGGGGGCTGGAGAGCGCCCTGCGCGAGGTCGTCGGCCGCGCCCCCGGCCTGCAGGTGGTGCTCACCGTGCGCGAGGAGGTGCCGGTGGCCCCCGAGGCTGCGCTGGTCGTGGTGCGCGCCGCGCAGGAGCTGCTGACGAACACCCTGCGCCACGCCGGGGCGCACCGCTTCACCCTCGACGTGCTCGCCGACGCGGCCGGGGTGCGGCTGCGCGCGCACGACGACGGCCGCGGCAGCCGCCGCCTGCGGCCGGGCAACGGGCTGACGGGCCTGGCCGAACGGGTCGAGGACGCCGGCGGGAGCGTCCGCTTCAGCACCGCCCCGGGCGAGGGGTTCACCGCCGAGCTGGAGGTGCCGGCGTGAGCGGGCCGGTGCGGGTGGCCGTCGTGGACGACCAGACCCTGGTGCGCCAGGGGATCCTGCGGCTGCTCGCCCTCAGCGACGACGTGCGGGTCGTCGGGGAGGGCGAGGACGGCGACCAGGCGCTGGAGCTGGTGGCCCGCGGGGACGTCGACGTCCTGCTGCTGGACCTGCGGATGCCGCGGCGCGACGGCATCGCGACGCTGGAGGCGCTGCGCGAACGCGGGGAGACCGTGCCCGTCCTGGTGCTGACGACGTTCGACGACGACGAGCTGGTCCTGGCCGCGCTGCGCGCCGGGGCCCGCGGCTACCTGCTCAAGGACGTCACCCTGGAGCAGGTGCTGTCCGCGATCCGCACGCTCGCCGACGGCGGGAGCCTGCTGCAGCCGGCGCTGACCGACCGGCTGCTGCGCGCCGTCACGAACCGGCCGGCCGCACCGGCGGACCTGGGGGTCCCGGCGCCGCTGACCCCGCGCGAGCTGGACGTGCTGCGCCTGGCGGCCGCCGGGTGGTCGAACAAGGAGATCGCCGCCGCGCTGCACCTGGCGCCGGGGACGGTGAAGAACCACGTCACGGCGGTGCTGCTGAAGCTGGGCGTGCGCGACCGCACCCGGGCGGTGCTGCGGGCGCTGGAGCTGGGGCTGCTGGACGGGTGAACGGCGCGGTCCCCGGCGGTCCGGGCGGGGCCGCCGCGGAGCCTGCTTGCGCCTGCTGCGGGCGCGTGCTCCCCTGACGAGCGGGCGACGAGGCGGAGGGCGCGGGTGGGAAGCGGGAACGGCCACGGGCACGGGCACGAGGGCGCGTCCACCGCGCCGGTGCTGCTGCTGGCCGACGACCTGTCCGGTGCCGCCGAGGCAGCCCTCGCCCACGGCGGCCCCAGCACGCTGCTGCTCGACCCGGCCGCCCCCGCACCCGGCGCCGAGGTGCTCGTCGTGGACCTGGACTCCCGCAGCGGCCCGGCCGGGGCGGCCGCCGCGGGGCTGGCGGCCGCGCTGGAGCGGCACGCGCCCGGCCCCGGCGGGCAGCGGCGGCGGGTGGCGCTGAAGGTGGACTCCCTGCTGCGCGGGCACCTGGCCGCCGTCACCGCTGCCGCGCTGGCCACCGGGGCACCGGTCGTGCTGGCGCCCGCGCTGCCGGTGGCCGGGCGCACCGTGCGGGGCGGCGTCGTGCACGTGGACGGGACTCCGCTGCACCGCACCGGCGCCTGGCACGCCGAACTCACCGCGCCGCCGGTGTCGGTGGCCGCGGCGCTGGCTCCCGGGTCGAGCACCGCAGCGCCCGCCGTGCCGGCGGTCGTGCTCGGCCTGGACGCCGTCCGCTCCGGCGAGGCCGAGCTGACCGCGGCGATCGCGGCGGCCGCCGCGCAGCGGGCGGTGGCGGTCTGCGACGGGAGCGAGGACAGCGACCTGGACGCCGTCGTGCGGGCCGCCACCCCGCTCGGGGCGGTGCTCGTGGGGTCGGCGGGGGTGGTGGCCGCGCTGGGTCGCTCCCGCCCCGCGGGCCCGGCGCCGGTGCTGCCGCCGCGGACCGGGGAGCGCGACGTGCTCGTCGTCGTGGGCACCGCGGCGCCCGGTGCGCGCACGCAGGTCGCGCTGCTGCGGGGTGCGGGGGCGGTGGTCGCGGGGCTGGCCGAGGACAGCGACCCGGGGGCGGTCGCGGCGGCGCTGCGCAGCGGGTGCGGAGTGCTGACCCTGCCGCCCGGCGTCGTCGACCCGGCGCGCTCGCGGCCCCTGGTGAGCGCGCTCGCGGAGACCGTGCGGGCGGTCGTGGCCGCGCACCCGGCCGGGGTGGACCTCGTGCTCACCGGCGGGGAGACCGCCCGCCGCGTCCTCGACGCCCTCGGCGTGCGGTCGCTGGAACCCCTCGCGCAGGTGCACCACGGCGCCGTCGTCTCCCGCGCCCCGGACGGGCGGCTCGTCGCCACCCGGCCGGGCAGCTTCGGCGGGGCGGACTCGCTGCTCGCCCTCGCCCGCGCGCTCGGCGCCCTCCCCGAAACCACTCCCAGCAGCAGCGCCCCCACCGGCACGAGACCCCCCACGCCCTCGCAGGTACGACAGGAGATCCCCCGATGAGCACCACCACCAGCCCGACCGCTCCCGCGACCGGGAACCCCGCGGACCCGGGAACCCCGGTCATCGCGGTGACGATGGGCGACGGCGCGGGTGTCGGTCCCGAGGTGACCGTGGGCGCGCTGCTCGACGCCTCCGTGCGCGCCGAGTGCCGGCCCGTCGTCGTCGGCGATGCCGCCCGGTTGCGGCAGGCCGCGCGCGTCCTGGGCGCTGACGTGGACGTCGTCGCGGTGGATTCCGTGGCGGAGGCGACGTTCGCCCCCGGGCGCATCGACGTCGTCGACCTGGGGCTGCTGCCGGAGGACCTGCCGTGGGGGGAGGTCTCCCCCGTCGCCGGGGACGCCGCCTACCAGTACGTCCGGGTCGCGTGCGAGCTGGCGATGAGCGGTGCGGTGCAGGGGATCTGCACGGCACCGCTCAACAAGGCCGCGCTGCACGCGGGCGGTCACCTCTTCCCCGGGCACACCGAACTGCTCGCGCACTTCTGCGGCGTGGAGGAGGTGTCGATGATGCTGTCGACACCGCGGGTGAAGGTCATCCACGTCACCACCCACGTCGGCCTGCTCGACGCGGTCGAGCGCATCGAACCCGGCCTCGTGGAGCGCACCGTGCGCCGCGGGCACGAGGCGATGGTGCGTTCCGGGATCGAGGACCCCCGCATCGGCGTGTGCGCGATCAACCCGCACGCCGGGGAGAACGGCCTGTTCGGCCGCGGCGAGGAGGCCGAGAAGATCACCCCGGCCATCGAGGTGCTGCAGGCCGACGGCATCGACGCGCGCGGGCCGCTGCCCGCCGACACCGCGTTCTTCCTCGCCGGCCGCGGCGACTACGACCTCGTCGTGGCGATGTACCACGACCAGGGGCACGGGCCGGTGAAGGTGCTCGGCATCGAGGCCGGGGTGAACATCACCGTCGGCCTGCCGGTGATCCGCACCTCCGTCGACCACGGTACCGCCTTCGACATCGCCGGCACCGGCCGCGTCGACGTGCGCAGCATGGTGGAGGCGCTGCACCAGGCCGCGCAGCTGTCCCCGCGCCCCGGGGCGGCCTGACACCAGGTGCTCGGGACACCCGGAGGCTGGCCGCGCCGATCCGCACGGGTGCTGGCACGCTGACCCCGTCCGTCCCAGGCGTCACACAACCGTCACCTGCCCGAAGCACAGTCGACTCAGGGCGCACGTACGGTCCGGCGCGACAACCCAGCGTCCTCGGAGGTCCCGTGCCCGTCCCGTCCCGCGTCCGCCGCCGTTCCGCAGCCCTGCTGGCGGCGACCGCGCTCTGCCTCGCCCCGGCCGCCGCGCCGGCGAGCGCCACCACCCCGCACGACGAGCTGCCCCGCGTCGTCGGCCTCAGCGTCAGCGACCAGCTGGACCTGCTCGCGGCCGGGCAGACCTCCTCGGTGGACCTCGTGCAGGCCTACCTGGACCGCATCGCCGCCTACGACGACGCCTACGCCGACCAGCCCGGTCTGCACTCCGTCGTCACCGTGAGCCCGACGGCGCTGGAGAACGCGCGGCTGCTGGACGCCGAGCGCGCCGCCGGCATCACCCGCGGCCCGCTGCACGGGGTGCCGGTGCTCGTGAAGGACAACTACGCCACCTACGACATGCCGACGTCCGCGGGCAGCGTCGCGCTCGCCGACTACCAGACCGCCGAGGACTCCACCGCCGTGGAGCGACTGCGCGACGCCGGGGCGATCATCATCGGCAAGACGAACATGGCCGAGTTCGCCTGGCACGGCACCTTCACCCTCAGCTCCGTGCGCGGGGAGACCCGCAACCCCTACGACCAGGACGTCAGCGCCTCCGGCTCCAGCGGCGGCACGGGCGCCGCGATCGCCGCCGGTTTCGCCGGCGCCGGCCTCGGCACCGACTCCTGCGGGTCGATCATCGGGCCCAGCGCCCACCAGAGCCTCGTCGGCTACCGCCCCACGATGGGCCTGACGAGCGTGGCCGGGATCGTGCCGCTGTCGGTGCGCCAGGACGTCTCCGGCCCGATGACGACGACGGTGGAGGACGCCGCCCTGCTCGGCAGCGTCCTCGCCGGGGTGGACCCGGCGGACCCGCAGACCGCGATCGCCGCCGAGCAGGACCCCGCCACGTTCGTGCCCGGCCTCAGCGACACCGCGCTGCAGGGCAAGCGCATCGGCTACTTCCACTGGGACTACTCCGAGTCCACGCCCGAGGGCCCCCGCCCGGGCACCGAGGAGGTCACGGGCATCGTCGACCGGGCCGTCGCCGACCTCGCCGCCCAGGGCGCGGAGATCGTCGAGGTGCCGTTCACCCGCGAGTTCGTGCAGCAGCAGCTGGCCAGCGGCGGCTGGATCGACATGCGCTCCAGCGTCGACGCGTTCTTCGCCGCGACCAAGGCGCAGTGGCCCGAGGGGCTCGCCGAGCTGACCGCCCCCGCCGACCGGCTGACGTTCTCCGACGTCGCCGCCGACGGCCGCAGCTCGCTGGAGCAGGAGACCATCGACTCCTGGCTGGCACTGGCGGACGTGCCCAACCCCGACTACGACGCCGCCGTCGCCGCGCAGGAGGCCGGCAAGGAGGCGATGGACGCGTTCTTCGCCGAGCACGACCTCGACGCGCTCGCCATGCCGACCTCGGAGGCCCCGGCGAATGAGGAGTGGGCCGGCACGACGTTCTGCGACGTCGGCGCCAACACCGGGATCCCGACGATCTCGCTGCCCGCCGGGTTCACCGCCGCCGGGCTTCCCGTCGGGCTGGAGCTGGCCGCCCCCCGCTCCACGGACGCGACGCTGCTGGCGATGGCCTACGACTACGAGCAGGCCACCGGGCACCGCCTGGCCCCGGCCAGCACCCCGGAGCTGCCGCGCGACGGCGTCATCCCGAAGTCGGTGGTCGCCACCGGTCCGGTGCGCGAGGACGGCTGAGCCCCGCCCGGGGTGCGGCGGCGGGCAACCGGCTCGCCGCCGTGCCCCGGGCGTGCAGGACGCCGTGGACGCGGTCCGCGGCGGCGACCGCGTCCACGTGCTCCCACACCCGCAGCACGTACCAGCCGGCCGCGCCCAGCGTCGCGTCGGTGTCGCGGTCGCGCGCGGTGATGCTGCCCAGCTTCACCCGCCACCACGCGGCGTTGGCCTTCGGCCGGTGCACGTGCACCGGGCAGGAGTGCCAGAAGCAGCCGTCGACGAACACCGCCACCCGCGCGCCGCGGAAGACGAGGTCCGCGCGGCGGCGGCGGTTCGTGCCGGGCGGGGTGGTGTCCACGAGGTAGCGCAAGCCGCGGCGGTGCAGCTCGCGGCGCAGCGCGAGTTCCGGCGCGGTGTCGCGGCGGCCGGTGCGGCGCATGATCCCGGCGACGGCTGGGTTCGACGCCAGCGGTGCGGGGCCGGGCTCCTGCCAGGCGCTCACCGCGGCAGCACCCTCAGCGCTCCTGCGCCGCCTGCGGGTAGCGGTCGACGATCTGCTGCACCGCCAGGTGCGCCTCCCCCAGCCAGATGCGCGCGAAGTCCGCGGCGTCCAGGTCCCCCTCCTCGAGGGCGCGGCGCAGTTCCGCCTCCGCGCGCTCCACCTGCTCGCGGCGGGCCTTCAACACGAGCTTCCACGTCGGCATCCACGACCTCCTCGATCCGCGGCGCACTCTGCACGACACCTCCGACACGGGCACCACCGTCGCCTCCCGGCTACCGTCGGTGCGTGCCCGCGGTCGACGCCCTCGCCCTCGGTGCGCGCCTGGCGCAGCTGCTGGCCACGGGCCGGCGGGTGTCGACGTACAAGCTCGCGACGCTCAGCGCCCTGGTGCAGCACTGCCTGGAGAACCCCGTCGCCGAGGACGCCGCGGCGGACGTGCCGATCCCGGAACTGGCCGATCGCGTCGTCGAGGCCTACTGGCCGCAGGTGCGTGCGTTCGGCGAGATCGGTCTGCTGCGGCAGAACGAGCAGGCGGGGGCGGGCGTGCGGACGGTCGTCGACACGGTCCGCCACCTGCGCACGCTCGCGGAGCAGCGCGGGCTCGGCACGCCCGCGCAACTGCGCGCCGCGGAACCCGACCTCTGGCGGCGCACCCGGCGGGCGCTGGCCATCGTGCTCGCCCAGCAGCCGCTGTTCGCGCTGCAGCGCTCCGGTGGCCGGGCGCCGGGCACGGCGTTCCTCTACGACGACTCCTGGCTCAGCAAGAAGGTCACCGTCGCAGCCCTCGACGCGCACGCGTGGAGCATCGAGCTGCTGCCCGGGGTGTCCACGGCGCTGCGACGCCTCTCCCCGGTGCTGCAACCGGTGGTCCAGCAGTGGTGGGTCGACGACGTGCAGCGGATGAACCGGGCCGAGCTGGGCGTGCCGGACCTGCACGGGTTCCTCTTCGGCGCCGAGCGCACGGCCGTCGCCCGTCTCGCACCGGGTCTGCGGGAGTACCAGCGCGGGAAGTGCTTCTACTGCGCGCAGCGGCTGCCCGCGGACGTGCACGTGGACCACGTGCTGCCGTGGTCGCGGGTCGCGATCGACGGCGTGCGCAACCTCGTCGTCGCGGACCCGCGCTGCAACGGCGACAAGCTCGCCGCGCTGCCGGCGCTGGAGCACGTGCAGGCCGTGCTGGCCCGGCCCGAGGACGACCTCGCGCGGATCGCCGCGCCGCTGCGCTGGCCGGTGGAGAGCGAACGGGTGCGGGGCACCGCGCGCAGCCTGTACGCGAGCGCACCGGTGGGGACGCCGCTGTGGCGGCGGGCCGGGGTGTACGAGTTCCTCGGCACCGCCCCGCTGCCGTTCTGAGCGCCGCCGCGACCGCCGACCGGGCTCCTCAGCCCTCCACGGTCAGGCCGTGCCCGGTGAGCCAGCCGGCGAGGCCGAAGGCGTGGCCCTGCCCGCGGGCGCGGAAGCGCCAGCCCTCGCCGCGGCGGTAGAACTCCCCCAGCACGAGGACCTGCTCGACGGTCGCCGCGTCGAGGGTGGACTGCACGAGCACGGCGCCGTCGCCGGAGCGCAGGCGCAGCTCCACCGCGCCGACGTCGCCGAAGGTGACGCCGGCGGTGAGCGCGGCCGCGACGGCGACCCGGTCGACGGCGGGGGGCAGCCGGTCGAGGTCGAGGGCGACCTCGGACTCGCCGGTGACGCTGACGTCGACGCGCACGCTGCGGTCCGGGGCGACGGGGGCGTTCCAGAAGACGAGGTCCTCGTCGCCGGTGGCGCGGGAGCCCTCGTCCAGGCGCAGTGCGACGACGTCCACGGCGGCGGACCCGAACGCCCACTGCACGTCGAGCACCCACTGGCGCTGCTCCGGCGGCAGGTCCACGGCGCCGCCGCGCGGCAGCACGGCGGGTTCGGGGCGCTCCGCGACGGAGGACCCGGCGGCGTCGAGGCCGTCACCGATCAGGTCGGCGGGACGTTCCCACGTGCGCGGGTCCAGCAGCGGCAGCCGCAGTTCCCGGGTGCGCCTCCACCGGCTGTCGCGCTCGGCGCCGGGGAGCGCGACGACGTCGGTGGTGGTCATGGTGAGGTTCACCGCGGCGGCGCCACCGCGGGCGACGACCTCGGCGCGCGCGGCGGCGGCCTGCTCGTGGGTGCCGCCGAGGACGAGGACGCGGCGGCGCGCGAACGGCCCGGCCGCTGCCGGCGGGCGCGTCGCGGGCACCGGCGCGCTCTTCGGCACGCCCGGGGCGACGGCGGCCAGCAGCGCCTCGAAGACGTCCTCGTCGACCACGGGCACCTCGAGGGCGACGGCGTCGCGGGCCTTGCGCGAGGCGAGCGTGGGGTCGTTGCAGACCAGCAGCGCGGTCGTGCGGTTCACGCCGTTCTTCACGTCCAGGCCCGCGGCGATCGCTCGGTGCATGAGGTCCAGGCGGGAGGCGCGGGTGTCACCGGTGAGCACGACGCGGGCGCCCTGCACGAGCGGCGCACCCGGCACCCACGGCTGCGGCAGCCGCCACGGGCACTCCACCCGCGGGGCGCTGGCCGGCCACGAGGGCACCGGGCGGGGCACCGGGCGGGCGGCCGGGTCCCAGCGCTCGGGCACGCAGCGGGTCAGCGGCAGGTCGAGGTCGTAGTCGGCGGCGGTGCGCAGCTGGTGGCGCAGCACCTCCACGAGCACGCGGGTGTCGTCCTCGGCGTCGTGGGCGCGCAGCTGCTCGACCTCCCAGTGCGCGGCCAGCGAGGCGAGCTTGTAGTCCGGCACCGGCAGGTCCAGGCGCCGGGCCAGCGCGAGCGTGCACAGGCGGTGCTCGACGTCGAAGGGGTGCCCGGCGCGCTGCATCTCCACCGACAGGAAGCCCCAGTCGAAGGCGGCGTTGTGGGCGACGAGGACCCGGCCGGCCAGGTGCTCGGCGACCACCGGCGCGATCTCCGCGAACCGCGGGGCGCCCCGCAACCGGGCGGTGGTGATGCCGTGCACGTGCACCGGGCCGGGGTCGCGCTCGGGGTCCACCAGCGTCGACCACGTCGCCTCCACGGCACCGGAGGCGTCCAGCTGCGTGAGCGCGACCTGCACGACGCGGTCACCGCGCTGGGGGGAGAAACCCGTCGTCTCCACGTCCAGGACGGTGTAGCGGTGCGGGTAGCGCTGCGCGACGGCGGCGCGCAGGGCGGTGGACTCGACGGTCATGCGGGTGCTCCTCGGGCGGTCAGGGCTCCGACGATGGCACCCGCCTCGGACACGACCCCGCCCGGCCCGCCCCGGGACCGCTTCCGCTCACCCGCACGGCCCACCCCGCCACGCACCGTGCACCCGTCCGGGCGACACCGGCTGCGGGGGGCGGGCGCAGCTGCCGACAGAGGGGCGTGCAGCACCCGGGGAGCGCGTCGTGACCGTGGCCGGCGAGGGCGTGGCCGGCCAGGGCGTCGCCGGCGGGGGCGCGGCCGAGCAGGCCCGCCGCTCCGCCGACCGCGTCGCCGACCTGCGCCGGCAGCTGGCCGCCGCCGAGCAGCGCCAGCGGGCCTGGGAGGCCGGCGCCGAGGGCGAGCGCCTCGTCGCCGCCGAGCTGGACGCCCTCACCAGCGCCGGCTGGAGCGTGCTGCACGACGTGCGCTGGCCGGGCCGGCAGCGCGCCAACCTCGACCACGTCCTGATCGGGCCCGCCGGGGTCGTCGTCGTCGACAGCAAGAACTGGACCGGGCGGGTGTCCGTGCGGGACGGCGTGCTGCGCGCCGGCAGCCACCGCAAGGACCGGGAGGTCGAGGGGGTGGCGGCGGCGGCGGCCGCCGTCGCCGCGCTGCTGCCCCCCGAGGACCGGACCGCCGTGCGCGCGGTGCTGTGCCTGGTCCAGCAGGACCTCCCGGCGCAGACCTCGAGCGCGCAGGTCGTCGTCGTGGGCCGCGCGCGGGTGCAGCACCTCCTGCGCTCGCTGCCGCCGGCGCTCACCGCCGACCAGGTGCGGCGCACCACCGAGCGGCTGCGCCCGAACCTGGGAGCGCCGCCCGCGGCGCCGTCGCGCACCCGGTCCACCCCGGCGCGGCGCGGCGCCGGCCGGCGCACCTCCGCGGGGGACCGGCTGTTCCTGGCGCTGGTGCGGGTGGCGGCCCTGGCGTGCCTGGCGGTCGTCGTCCTGGCGTGGGCGTCGCCACCGGCCTGAGCCGGTCAGCGCCCCACGACCACCACCGGGTTCACCAGCTCCCCCACGCCCTCGACCGCGACGGTCACGACGTCCCCCGCCGCCAGCGTCAGGTCCGCCGGCGGCACCAGCCCGGTCCCGGTGAGCAGGACGACCCCGTGCGGGAACTCCAGCGCGCGCAGCAGCCAGTCCGCCAGCTCGGCGAACGTGCGCCGCATCGCCGCCGTCGAGGTGGACTCCTCGTACACCGCCCGCCCGGAGCGCTCGATCCGCAGGGAGATCCCCAGCGCCTCGGGAGCGGGCACCTCCCAGGCGGGGACGATCCCCGGCCCGAGCGCGCAGGAGCGGGTGTAGACCTTCGCCTGCGGCAGGTAGAGGGGGTTCTCGCCCTCGATGGAGCGGCTGCTCACGTCGTCGCCCGGCACGTAGCCGAACACCTCGCCGCGGCTGGTGAGCACCAGGCCCACCTCGGCCTCGGGCACGTCCCAGCCGGAGTCGGCGCGGATGCCGACGGGTTCGCCGTCGGGGACGACGCGCTCGGCGGTGGCCTTGAAGAACACCTCCGGGCGCTCGGCCTCGTGGACGAGGTCGTACAGGGAGGCCGCGCCGGCGGACTCCTCGACGCGGCCGTCGCGGCTGCGCCGGTAGGTGACGCCGGCGGCCCACACCTCCTGCCGGTCCACGGGCGCGAGGAGCCGGTCGCCGGCCGTCCCCACGTGAGCGGCCACGGACCCGGGCTCGGCCTCGCGCGCCGCGGCGACGACCGCCCTGGCCTCGTCGAGGGGCAGGGCGAGCAGTTCCGCCAGCGGCGGCAGGACCCGGTCGGGCACCCCGTCCTGGCGCACGACCCACACGGGCGGGCCCTGCGGCGGCTGCAGGTGGACGATCGTGCTCACGGTCGGCTCCCGTCGGGGCCACCGGCTCGGGCGGGGTCGGGTTCCTCGGACAGGACCGCGAGCAGGCGCTCGGCGGCGGAGGTGCGCAGCCGGCGGGCCGAGCCCGGGGACAGCCACGCCACGTGGGGGGTCACGAGCACCCGCGGGTCGCGCAGCAGCGGGTCGGCCGGGTCGGCGGGCTCGTCCCACCACACGTCCAGGCCCACCCCGGCCAGGGTGCCGTCCGCGAGCGCCCGCTCGAGGGCTGCGCGGTCGACGAGCCCGGCGCGGGCGGTGTTCACCAGGTACCCGCCGGGACGCATCCGCCCCAGCGCGGCGGCGTCGACGATGCCGCGGGTGGTGGCGGTCAGCGGGGCGTGCACGCTGACCGCGTCGCTGCGGGCGAACAGCTCCCCCACCTCCACGAGCTCCACCCCGGCCTGCGCGGCGACCTCGGCGGGGGCGTACGGGTCGCCGGCCAGGACGGTGGTGCCGAACGCCCGGCAGCGCCGGGCGACCTCCCGGGCGATCGCCCCGAACCCCAGCAGCCCGACCGTCGTGGCGGCGAGCTCGGCGGGGTCGCGCAGCGCACCGCGGCCGGGCCAGTCGCCGGCGGCCGTGGCCGCCGACCAGGCGGGCAGCCCGCGCAGCAGCGACAGCAGCAGCGCGACCGCGTGGTCGGCGACCTCGGCGGAGCCGTAGTCGGGCACGTTGCGGGCCACGATCCCCAGCTCCGCGGCGGCCTGCTCGTCGACGTTGTCCATGCCGACGCCGTAGCGGAACAGCGCCCGCACGCCGGTGCAGCGCGCGAGGACGTCCGCGGTCATCGGCGCGTACTGCACGAGCAGGCCCTGGGGGCGGTGCTCGCGGACGGCGGCGACGACCTCCTCCCCGGTGCGGCAGTCGGCGTGGACGACGGCGTACCCGGCGGGTTCGAGCACGGCCCGTTCCAGGTCGGCCGGTCCGGCGTCGTTGTCGGTGATGAGCACGGTGCGGTGCACGAGGCGATCCTGCCCACGCGGTGCCGCGAGCACCAGCCCGCCACCCCGCCCGTGCTCAGGAGCCCACGCGCTCCAGCACGACGACGGGGATCTCCCGCGAGGTCTTCTTCTGGTACTCGTCGTAGTCGGGCCACACCTCGGCCATCTCCGCCCACATCACCGGCTTCTCCTCCGGCGTCGCGACGCGGGCGCGGGCGCGGAAGCGGTCGCCCTTCACCTGCACCTCGACGTCCGGGTCGGCCTGCAGGTTGAGGAACCAGGCCGGCGGGGCGTCGGTGCCGCCCTTGGAGGCCACGACGAGGTACGCGCCCTCGTGCTCGCGGAAGATCAGCGCGTGCGAGCGCTGCTCACCGGACTTCCGGCCCTTGGTGAAGAGGATCAGGATCGTCGTCCCGTTGCGCCAGACGTAGCCGTCCTCGCCGTTCGTCTCCAGGTAGCGGGCGACGTGCGGGTCGCCGTGCAGGTCCATCGCAGTGCTCATGCGGCGACTCTAAGCCGCACCGGCGGCGGCACGCGCCCTAGGATCCGCCCGTGCAGCTCGAACCCGGACGCGTCCTGGACACCACGACCCTCGACGTGCCGGTGGAGGCGGTGCCCGCCGGGCAGGTCCTCGACGGGGCGCCGGCCACCGGCGCGGTCGAGCTCGGCGCCGTCGGCGGCGTCGAGCTCGGGGTGTGGGAGATGACCGCCGGCGGGATGCGCGACGTCGAGACCGACGAGGTGTTCGTCGTCGTGGCCGGCCGCGCCGAGGTCGTCGTCGAGGGCGAGGACGGCGACGGCCGGCCGCTGCGGCTGCTCCCCGGCACCGTCGGGCGCCTGCGCGCCGGCACGCGCACCCGGTGGACGGTCACCGAACCGCTGCGCAAGGTGTACCTGCTGGGGCGCTGACGCCCCGGGACGCCGACGCCCTCGGACGCCGGGGCCGGCCGCCGGTGCCCTTCAGCCCTTCACGGCGCCCGAGAGCATCCCGGCGATGAAGCGGCGCTGCAGGAACAGGTAGAGCACGACGACGGGCAGCGCGACGATCGTCGCGGCCGCCGCGAGCAGCTGCACCTGGGTGGTGTGCTGGCCCTGGAAGAACGCCAGCCCCAGCGGAGCCGTGCGCCAGCCCTCGCCGGAGATCATCACCAGCGGCAGCAGGAACTCGTTCCACGTCCACATCGCCACCAGCAGGCCCATCGTCGCCAGGGCCGGGCGCGCGTTCGGCACCAGCACCCGCCACAGCAGCACCCGGTCGCCGGCCCCGTCCAGGCGCGCGGCCTCCAGCACGGAGACGGGGAAGGAGCGGAAGAAGTTGCGCATCCAGAACGTGCCGAACGCCAGCGACTGCGCGGTCTGCGGGAACAGCAGCGAAGCGTAGGTGTCCGTCAGCCCCCACCCGCGCAGGTCGTGGTAGAGCGGGATGACGAACGACTCCACCGGCAGCAGCAGCCCGAGCAGCACGACGTAGAAGAGCACCGAGCGGCCCGGGAAGCGCATCGTGGCGAACGCGAAACCGGCCAGCGTCGACAGCAGCGCCGTCAGCAGCACGACGCCCGCGGCGACGAGCACGCTGTTGAGCAGGTACCGGGAGAACCCGCCCTGCTCCCACGCCTGCGCGAAGTTGCCCAGCGACAGGCGCGAGGGCAGCTCGAACCCGACGCGCAGCTCCCCCTCGGGCGTCACGGCCGACAGCAGCACCCCGACCAGCGGCACGAGGGTGAGGACGGCGAACACCACCAGCAGGACGTAGTTCGCGGTGGCCTCGGCCCGGCTGATCCGCACGTCAGTCCTCCTCCGCCGGCTGGACGCGGGCGACGACCAGCGACACGAGCAGGATGAGCAGCGCCAGCACGATGCCGATCGCGCACGCCGAGCCGACCTGGTTGGTCTGGAACGCCCGCTCGTAGGCCAGGTACGCCGGCACGGTCGTGGAGTCGCCCGGCCCGCCGCGGGTGGTGACGTAGACGAGGTCGAAGGTCTTCAGCGCCGCCACGACCGTCAGCGTGAGCGCCACGGCGATCTGCCCGCGGATCCCCGGCAGCGTCACCGCGAGGAACTCCCGCAGCAGCCCCGCACCCTCCAGCCGCGCCGCCTCGTACAGCTCGCGGTCGATCTGCGCGGCCCCCGACAGGAACAGCACCAGGCACAGGCCCGTGCCGACCCAGCTGCCCACCAGGCCCACCGCCGGCAGCGCGGTGCCGAAGTCCCCCAGCCAGGAGCGGGTCGCCACCTCCAGCCCCACGGCGCGCAGCACCTGGTTCAGCAACCCGTCGGGTGCGTAGATCGCCAGCCAGGAGGTCGCCACGACGACGGAGGCCACGACCTGCGGCAGGAACAGCACCGCCCGGAAGAACGCCAGCCCCCGCAGGCGCGCCGCCCGGCCCATGACCGCCGTCAGCAGCAGGCCGAGGAGCACCGGCAGCAGCGCGAAGAAGGCGATGAGCACGAGCGCGTGCCCGAACGCCGCGCGGATGCGCGGGTCGGTCGCGATGTCGACGTAGTTGTCCAGGCCGACCCACGTCGCCAGCGACAACCCGTTCCAGTCGAAGAACGAGATCCACACGCTCTGCCCGAGCGGGTAGAGCAGGAAGACCCCCAGCACGGCCAGTGCCGGCGCCAGGTACAGGTACGCCTTCCACTGCCGCCGCGGCCGCGGTCCCCGCGCGGGGGTGGACCGCGCGCCGCCGCGCTCGCGGGCGAGCGCCCGGTTCCCCACGGCCACCGGTCAGCGGTCCTGCTGGAAGGAGTCGTAGTCGGCCTGCAGCGCCTGCGCGAACTGCTCGGGCGTGGACTGCCCGCCGGTCAGCTGCTGCACCGCACCGGTGAGGGTGTCGTAGAACGTCGGCGTGGCGTAGTCCAGGTAGGGCACCAGCCCACCGCCCCGGCTCACGGCCTCCCAGCCGGTGGCGATGTCGCCCGCCAGCGTGCCCTGCGGCGCCTGGTAGCCCTCGGGGGCGACGGCGGGCAGGTTGCCGGTGTCGACGAGGACCTGCGCGGCGGCCTCGTTCGTCACGAAGTCGACGTAGGCCGCGGCGGCGTTCGCGTTCGCCGTCCCCGCGGTGATCGACCACGCCAGCCCGACCCCGCCCAGCGTCTCCGGGGTGCCGCCGGCACCCGAGAGCGCCACGAAACCCACGCCGTCGCCCATCGCCTGCTGCAGCGTCGCCAGCTGCCAGGTGCCGTTGAAGAGGTAGACGCCCTCGCCGCGGGCGAAGCGGGCGACCGCCTCGTCCTCGCCGATGCCGTTGTGGCCCTCCGGCAGGTACCCCGCGTCCGCCCACTCGCGCAGCGTGGTCGCGGCGCGGACCACGTCCGGGTCCGTCCACGCACCCCCGGCACCGGAGACGAGGTCCGCGGCGGCCTGCCCACCGGCCGTCGCGGCCAGCACCGCCCCGAAGAGGTGGATGCCCGGGCTCTTGTCGGCGTCGCCGTACTGGACGGGCAGCTGCCCGGCCGCGGCGATCGTCGGCAGGCTGGCCGCCAGCTCCTCCAGCGTCGTCGGCGCGGTCAGACCCAGCTGCTGCAGCAGGGTCTCGTTGCAGTACACGCCGACGATCTCGCCGGTGGAGGAGACGCCGTAGAGGTTCCCCTCCCGCCACGTCCGCCCGTCCTCGCTGAAGGAGTTCAGGCTCAGCAGGTCCTCGGGGAAGCGCTGCCTCCACCCGTAGGAGGCGTCCCACGGGTCGACGGGCTGCAGCAGGCCGGCTTCGACGAAGGCGCCCATGTCCGGGTAGCCCTGGTTGGCCTGCACGACGTCGGGGGCGTCGTCACCGGACAGCGCGAGCCGCAGCGTGGTCTTGAGGTCCTCGAAGGAGCGGCTGACGCGCTCGACCTTCACGTTCGGGTACTGCTGGGAGAACCGGGCGTTGAGCTGCTCGGTGGCCGCGTCGATGCCCTCGTCGGTGTTCTGGTCCCACACGGTGAGGGTGATCTCGCCCAGCGAGGCGATGTCGGTGGACACCGGCGCCGCGCTCGTCGTCTGCGCGCCGCCGCCACCGCCGGAGGAGCCGGGGGTGCAGGCGGCCGTGCCGGCGGCACCCGCCGCGGCGAGCCCCAGCAGCACCGATCGCCGGGCCGGGGACGGGAAGCGTGCGGTCACTGGTCCTCCTGGAGGTCTCGGGCACCGGCCAGCGCCCAGTCGTGGATGAGGCCGAAGTCGCCGTCGGGGCGGCGCTCCCGGAGGAAGGAGAGCACGTCCGCCGGGTGCGGTGCGCTAGCGGCCCCGCCCAGCGAGCGCACGGACAGCGACGCCACCAGGCCCGCGAAGCGGACCCGGGTGCGCAGGTCCCAGCCGAGGGTGGTGGCCCTCATGAGGCCCGCGACGAAGACGTCGCCCGCACCGGTCGGGTCCAGCGCCGCCACCGCGACCGCGGGTTCCTCGACCTGCTCGCCGGTGGCGGCGTCGACGGCGAGGCTGCCCCGCGCCCCCCGGGTGACGACGACCGTGCCGACGCGGTCGGCCAGCAGCTTCGCGGCGGCCGCCGCGTCGTCGGTGCGGGTGTAGTTGACGGCCTCGACCTCGTTGGGGACGAAGACGTCGACCTGCTCCAGGCGCTCGAGCACGAGCGGCGACCACTCGTGGGTGGCGTCCCAGCCGACACCGCCGAAGACCGTCGTGCCCGCCGCGCGCAGCGGGGCCACCCACTCGGGCAGCTCCTCGGCCAGCCCGACGTGGCAGGTCGTGGCGGTCGGCAGCTGCCCGGGCCAGGTGGCCGGGACCTGCGTGCCGGGTTCCTCGTAGGTGATGAAGCTGCGCTCGTGCTCGTCGGTGACGGCGACCGTGACGGCCGTGCGCGCGCCGGGCGCGCGCTGCAGCCAGCGCAGGTCCAGACCCGGTTCGGCGGCGAGCAGCCGGGCGAGCTCGTCGCCGAAGACGTCGCGGCCCAGCACCGCCAGCAGACCGGTGCGGCCTCCGAGGCGTGCGGCGGCGACCGCCCGGTTCGCCGTGCCACCGGGGCTGAGCACGAATCCGTCGGCGAAGACCTCCGCCCCCGGCGCCGGCAGCGAGGACCCGGAGAAGACCAGGTCGCAGAAGAGGCGGCCGGCGAGCAGGACGTCCAGGTCGGCCACGGCGCTCCCTCCTCCTCGGACCGCCGTCGGTCGACGGCACGGTCCGGCGAGCATGCCCGCCCCTGCACGCTCTTGCAAGGCGTTGCACGCAGCGCGCGTGTCGGGGGCGCACCACGTGCTCGACCTTGGCGGGGTCTGCGCGCCGTTGCTACGGTCGCCGCGTGATCTCGAGCGAGCGGCGCCGGCGCATCGTCACCGCCGTGCACGCCGACGGCGCGGCCAGCGTCCGCCGGCTCGCCGAGCAGCTGCAGGTGAGCGAGTCGACCATCCGCCGCGACCTCGAGCACCTCGACCGCGACGGCGAGCTGCTGCGCACCTACGGCGGCGCCCTGGCACCCGGCACCGGGCAGCGCCCGGCGGGCGGCGACACCGGTGAGTCCCCGTTCGCGGTGGAGCGCGAGCAGCACGTCGACCTCAAGGAGCGCGTCGCGGAGCGCGCCGCCGACCTGGTCCGCGACGGCGACGTCGTCGTCCTGGACATCGGCACCACCACACCGCTCGTCGCCCGGCGCCTGCGCGGGCGCGACGTCACCGTCATCACCTCCAACCTCGGCGTCCTCGACGAGCTGCGCGGCGACGAGGCGGTGCGGCTCGTCGTGCTCGGCGGGGTCCTGCGGCGCAACTACCAGACGCTCGTGGGCTCGCTCACCGAGGCCGCGCTGCGCCAGGTGAACGCGGACCTGGTGCTGCTCTCGTGCACCGGCGTCAAGGCCAACGGCCGCGTCGTGGACAACATGGCGGTCGAGACGCCCGTCAAGCAGGCCATGATCGAGGCGGCCGAGCGGTGCGTGCTGCTGGCCACCGAGGTGAAGTTCCCCGGGCAGGGGTCCTACCGGCTCTGCTCCCTCACCGACGTCGACGTCCTGGTGACGACGGACGGTGCTCCCGAGACCACGACGAACCTCTGCCGGGAGGCCGGCGGGAAGGTGATCAGAGCATGAAGCTGTGCATCCTCGGCGGCGGCGGCTTCCGCACCCCGTACGTCTACCAGGCCCTGCTGCGCGACGCGGGTTCCCCCCGGGTGGAGGAGGTGGCCCTCCACGACGTCGACACCACCCGGCTCGAGGGCATGGTGCGCATCCTGCGCCAGCTGGCCGAGGGGTTCCCGGACGCCCCCCGCCTGGTCCCCACCACCGACCTGTCGACCGCCCTGGCGGGCAGCGACTTCGTCTTCGCCGCCGTCCGCATCGGCGGGCTCGGCGGCCGCTGCTGCGACGAGCGGGTCGCCCTCGACCGCGGCGTCCTGGGCCAGGAGACCACCGGGCCGGGCGGTCTCGCGTACGCGCTGCGGACCGTGCCGTTCATGCTCGACGTGGCGCGGCGCACCCGCGAACTCGCCCCGCAGGCCTACTTCCTCAACTTCACCAACCCGGCCGGCATCATCACCGAGGCGATGCAGTCGGTCCTCGGCGAGCGCGTCCTCGGCATCTGCGACACCCCGTCCGGTCTGGGCCGGCGCATCGCCGGGCTGCTCGGCCTGGACCACGAACGCGTCCAGATGGACTACGTCGGGCTGAACCACCTCGGCTGGATGCGGCGGCTGCTGCACGACGGGGTCGACGTCCTGCCCCGGTTGCTCGCCGACGACGCGGCCCTGGACGTCCTGGAGGAGGGCATCGTCTTCGGCAGGGACTGGCTGCGCACGCTGGGCGCGGTGCCCAACGAGTACCTGTACTACTACTACTCGAACCGGGAGGCGGTCGCCTCCATCCGGGCCGCGAAGGAGACGCGCGGGGAGTTCCTGCTGCGCACCCAGGGCAGGTTCTGGGAGGACCTGCAGCACGCCGGCGACGGCGCCGCGCAGCTGTGGCGGGACACCGTGAGCGCGCGCAGCGCCAGCTACATGGCCGAGGCCAAGGGTGGGGAGCAGGGCGCCCCCGCGCACCCCGACCAGCCCGAGCTCGACCCGGCGCAGCAGGGCTACGCAGGAGTGGCGCTCGCCGTCATGGCGGCGATCAGCCGCAACGAGCGGTCGACGATGATCCTCAACGTCCGCAACGGCGGCACCGTCGCCGGCCTGCCCGACGACGCGGTCGTCGAGGTGCCGACCACCGTGGACGCCAACGGCGTGCACCCGCTGACCACGGCCGCTCCGGACCTGCACCAGCTGGGACTCATGCAGCAGGTGAAGGCCGTCGAGCGGCACACCATCGCCGCCGCCGTCCACGGCGACCGGCAGGAGGCGCTGCGGGCCTTCGCCCTGCACCCGCTCGTCGACTCCGTCGCGGTGGCCCGCGAACTGCTCGACGGCTACGTCGAGACGATCCCCGAGGTGGCGCGGGTCTTCCGCTGACCTGGGCCGCGCCTTCGACTCAGGTCAGGCCGTAGCGGGCGCGCCACACCGGGTCGGCGGCGGCTCCCCAGCTGCCGTCCGGGTTGGGCGTGTTTTCCCTGGCCAGATCGCGCGCGAGCCGGTCGATGACGTAGGCCAGGTCGATGCGCGTCAGCACGCTCTGCGGCAGGGCGCGCTCGCCGTGCACGGCCCCGACCAGCGCACCCGTGACGGCGCTCACGGCGACGGGGTGCGGTGCGCTCGCCGCGAGCGCCAGCGCGGCGGGCGCCTGCCCGCGGCCCGGGTGGCTGAGCAGGCAGTAGGTGGCCGCCCACAGCGTCGCCGCGGAGGACCCGTCGTGGGCGCCGGAGCGCAGGACCACCCGCGAGGCCGGGGCCTCGCGCGCAGCGCGGACGGCGTCGTCGGCGACGGCGACCGCGCCGAAGTCGACGCCCTGGAGGATCGCGGTCCGGATGCCCTGCCCGACGGCGAGCACCGCGTCGCCGACCTCGAGGGCGGCACCGGCCAGCAGGACGGCCAGGGCAGCCGGCCCGAAGGAGCGCTGACCGTGGGTCAGGGCCGCCGAGTCGATCGCCGAGGCCACGGCCGCCGCGGGGTCCCGCACCACCTGCGCGGCCAGCGGCAGCGCGCGGGCCAGGGCGTGCCAGCCGTCGGCCGTGGTCACGGGGTCGGTGCGCGTGCCACCGGTCCCGGTCGCGAGACCGCGGACGGTGTCGGCCGCGCTGCCCGTCGTGCTCGTCAGGAGCGGGACGTCGTCGAGCCACGCCGCCCCGTCCGCCACCGACCGGCCGGAGGACCACACGCGCGCCCACCGGCGGTAGGCCTCGAGCAGGTCGTGGCGCGCGTCCGCCGAGCCGGTGACCGAACGGCGCAGCGACGTGCGGATGCTCGCGGCGGCCGTGAAGCAGGCCAGCTGGGTGGCGACACCGTGCTGCAGCACCCCGCCCGGGACCGGAGCACCGGCTCCGAGCACCTCGCCCACGGCGAGGCCGTGCAGCAACCCGCGCACCCGCGGTCCCGCCTGTGCCGTACCCGCCCCTGGCGGGACCGCTGGTCCCGCGTGCCGTCCCTCGTCCACGAGGAGGAGTTCGACCCGTCGGGACGACGGGTGGAGGCGGCGGCGCGTGAACCACCCGGTTGGCTGCGGCCGCCCGGAGGCTGCGCCGGCGCACCGCTCAACGGGGGAGCGGAACCGCCCGCTCGGCCGCCTCGTAGTCCCCGGCGGCCGCCGAGAGCCGGCCGGCGAGCTCCTCCAGCCCCTCGCGCGAACCCCGCGCAGCCCAGTCCAGGGTGTCGAAGAACGCGCGCACCGCGTCCAGCGCCCGCCCGCACGACCACGTCGGCGCGGTGCTCGCGGCACCGGTCAGGGCGCGGCTCTGCGAGCCGGCCACGGCTGCGTCCGCGCGCAGGGCCGCGGCCGCGGCCTGCAGCTCCTCGGTGGTGACGGTGATCCGCACGGTCATCCCCTCCCTCTCGGCAGCGACGCTAGTCGGCTCCCGGGTCCGGAGCCCGCTCGTCCACAACGCTCCGCTTCGGCACCGGCGTCCACGAGGGAGTACAGTTGAAGCTGCAATCATTTGGAGGACTGATGACGCTGCCCGACCGTCGCCTCGACCTGGGCTTCCTAACCTTCGTCCCCGACCACGGAGGACCCGGCGGCCCGGCGGCCGCCCTGCGCGACGGTCTGCGCCTCGTGCAGCACGCCGAGGACCTGGGGTACGACTCCGCGTGGGTCCGGGTGCGCCACCACGAGCCGTTCCTGTCCTCCCCCATGACCTTCTTCGCCGCGGCGTCGCAGCTGACGCACCGGATCCACCTGGGCACCGGCGTCATCCCCATGCGCTACGAGGACCCCGTCCGGCTCGCGGAGGACGCGGCGACGGTGGACCTGCTCAGCGGTGGCCGCCTGGAGCTGGGCCTCAGCAACGGCATCCCCCCGCTGGCCACCAGCCTCGACGTCATCCACGGCGCGTCCGAGCGCGGCTTCGCCGGTGAGGCCCAGCACCGCATCGAGGTCCTGCGCGCGGCGATCGCCGGGCGCCCGCTGGCTCGGGCGGCCGCCCAGTACATGGACATCCCCGCCGGCGGCGAGCTCCTGGCGACCCCGCACGCGGCCGGCCTGAGCGACCGCCTCTGGTACGGCGCCGGCAGCGAGAAGACCGCCGTCCGTGCTGGTGAGCAGGGCTTCGACCTGCAGGTTTCCACCCTCAACACCGAGGAGACCGGTGAGGCGTTCGACGTCGTGCAGGCGCGCCAGATCCGCAGCTACCGCATGGCGTTCGCCGACACCGGTCACGCGGGGCGACGGACGGCGCGCGTGTCGGCCGGACGCATCGTGCTGCCCTTCCTCGACGCCCGGGACGAGCGGGCGCACCAGGACTTCATCGAGGGGTACCGCGCGGGCATGACGGCTGACGGGCGGCCGACGGGAGAGTCGCCCTTCCCGGTCCGCTACAGCCCTGTCCTCAGCGGTGACCCGGACACCATCGTGGAGCGGCTGCTGGCCGATGCGGCGCTGCCGGAGACCGACGGCCTGGTCATCGTCCTGCCCGCTGAAGGCGACCTCACGGCGCACGAGCGGGTGCTCACCACCGTCGCCCAGCGGATCGCCCCCCACCTCGGCTGGGCGGCCGCCTGAGCACGACCGGTTCGAGAGCCGTCGTCCGCAACGACGCGGGCGACGGCTCGGGCACGCGAAGAGGCCCGGGAACGTGTGAGGGCCCGCACCCCCCCAAAAAAAGGGGGGTTGCGGGCCCTCACACCACCACACCAAAAGGTGAGTGGCCGGCGGTGTCCTACTCTCCCACCCAGTCTCCCGAGCAGTACCATCGGCGCTGGTGGGCTTAGCTTCCGGGTTCGGAATGAGACCGGGCGTTTCCCCACCGCTATGACCACCGGAC
>NZ_JBJLSF010000014.1:0-68930 GCF_050871885.1 Kineococcus aridisoli
GTGATCTTCCACGGTGCACCGTGGAAGATCACGAGCTGTCCACAGGCGGGGCGCTCAGGCGGGGGCGGTGGCGCGCGAGCAGCGGGTGACGTAGTCGACCTCCAGGTGGCCGACGGCCTCCAGGCGGGCCTGCGCCTGCGCGCGCACGTCCTCCAGCACCTCGCGGCGGCGCTCCTCGTCGAGGGCGATGACCCAGCTGCGCGAGCGGGTCAGGTCCAGCAGCGAGTCCACGTCCACCGGCTGCGACCAGCGCACGTCGTAGCGCTCGACCGGCCCGAACGGCGGGCCCACCCGCGGGGCCAGGCTGCCCAGCTGCTCCTCGCCGGGGCCGGGCAGCAGCCGGTCCAGGCGGGCCAGCCACTCCACCCCGGCGTCGCGCACGTTCCACAGCAGCCCCAGCCGCCCGCCGGGGCGCAGCACCCGGGCCACCTCGGGGGCGGCGGTGGCGGGGTCGACCCAGTGCCAGGCCTGCGCCACGAGCACGGCGTCGACGTCGGCGTCGGGCAGCGGGATCGACTCGGCGCTGCCCTCCAGCAGCGCCACCCCGGGCAGCACGTCGCGGAACTGCGCGCGCATGCCGGGGGTCGGCTCGACGGCGACGACCTCCAGCCCGCGCGCCAGCAGGGCCCGCGTCAGCTTGCCGGTGCCGGCGCCCAGGTCCAGCACCCGGCGGGCGCCGGGCGGCAGCAGCCAGTCCAGGGCCTCGGCGGGGTAGCCGGGGCGGGCGCGCTCGTAGACGTCCGCGGCGGCGCCGAAGGAGCGGGCCTGCGCGCGCCGGCGCGCTGCGCGCTGCTGCTCGTCGTCGGGGGGCTGGGTCACGCCAGGCATGGTGCCGCCGCCGGGGCCCCGCCGACACGGCGGGTCCCCCCGCGCCGGGCCGGGCGGGCGACGCGGCGCGGGTAAGCTCGCCCCGCCATGCCTCCCGAACTCCCTGCCGATCCGGCGAGCGTCCCCGTCGCAGCAGACGCCCTCGCGCCCGTGGCCACCATCGTGCTGCCCTGCTACAACGAGGAAGCGCACGTCCTGCTGGAGATCCAGCGGATCACCAAGGCCATGGACGACGACGGCATGCCGTACGAGCTGCTGGCCATCGACGACGCCTCCACCGACGACACCCTCGCGGTGCTGCGCGGCGCCGAGGAGCAGTACCCGCACCTGCGCGTGGTGGGCTTCCGCCGCAACGGGGGCTCCGGCACCGTGCGCCGCATCGGCACCCAGATGGCCCGCGGGCAGATCGTGGTGTGGACCGACGCGGACATGACCTACGAGAACGACCGCATCCCCGAGCTGGTGCGGATCCTGCTCGAGGACGACTCCTACGACCAGGTCGTCGGTGCGCGCACCACCGAGGAGGGCACCCACAAGGTCCTGCGGGTGCCCGCGAAGTTCGTCATCCGCAAGGTCGCCGAGGTCCTGGCCAAGCAGCGCATCCCCGACCTGAACTCCGGTCTGCGCGCGTTCCGCAAGGAGGTGTCGCTGCCGTACCTGCGGCTGCTGCCGCCCGGGTTCTCCTGCGTCACCACGATCACGCTGGCGTTCCTGTGCAACCAGCACGACGTCAAGTACGTGCCGACCTCGTACGCCAAGCGCGCGGGCACCTCGAAGTTCCACTTCGTCAAGGACGCCTACCGCTACATCCTGCAGGTGCTGCGGATGGTCATGTACTTCGAGCCGCTGCGCGTGCTCATGCCGCTGGCGCTGTTCCTCTTCGGCCTGGGCTTCGTCAAGGCCGTCGTCGACATGGTCCGCCACCCGTTCTACTTCCCGGCCAACACCGTGCTGCTGCTGGTGTCCGGGCTGCTGGTGGGGGCGGTGGCGCTGCTGGCCGACCTCGTCGTGCGCTCGCGCGACGACGGGGCGGGGCAGCCCCGGTGACGCACCCGGAGCAGCAGCGCGGCCGCAGGGTCGTCGTCGTCGGCCCCGCGCACCCGGCCAAGGGCGGGACCGCGGTGCACACCACCGAGCTGGCCCGGCACCTGGCCGCCGAGTCGGACGCGCAGGTCAAGCTCGTCTCCTGGGACCGGCAGTACCCGGCCGCGCTGTACCCGGGGGAGCTGCAGGTGCCGCACGGGGTCCCCGAGGTCCCCGAGTTCACCCCGACCCTGCGCCCGCTCAGCTGGAGCTCCCCGGCGTCGTGGTGGCGCACCGGCCGGCGGGTCGCCGCCGCCGACCTCGTCGTCCTCACCCACGTCGTGCCGCTGCAGGTGCCCGCGCTGCTGGGGGTCCTCGCCGGGATGCGCTCGGCGCGCTCGGGCGCGCGCACCGTCGTGGTGGCCCACAACGTGCTGCCGCACGAGGCGCGGCCCGGCGACGCGCTGCTGGTGGGCCGGCTGCTGTCCGCCGTGGACGGCGTGCTCGTGCACTCCGACGAGCAGGCGCAGCTGGCCCACGCCCACGGCGCGCGCCGCGTCGAGGTCGCCGACCTGCCCCCGCACCTGCCCGGCGGGCCCCGCGTGCCGGCGCCCGCCGGCTCGCGCGTGCCGCGCGACGGCGGGGTGCGCCTGCTCAGCCTCGGCGTGGTCCGCGACTACAAGGGCGTGGACCTGCTGCTGCAGGCGCTGGGCGAGGTCCACCAGCGCGGCGTCGACGCCCGGCTGACCATCGCCGGGGAGCTGTGGGGCGAGGCCGGCCGGCGGGTGCGCGAGCTCGCGCAGGCCCCCGGGATGCGCGGGCACGTGGAGCTGCGCGAGGGCTACGTGCCGGCCGCGCAGCTGCCGGAGCTGCTCGCCGCGCACGACGCGCTCGTGCTGCCCTACCGCTCGGCGACGGCCTCGCAGAACGCGCTGCTGGCCTTCGCCCACGGCCTGCCCGTGCTGGCCACCCGGGTCGGCTCCTTCCCCGCCCAGGTGCGCGACGGCGTCGACGGCGTCCTCGTCGAGCCCGGCAGCGTGCCCGCGCTCGTCGAGGGGGTGCTGCGCCTGAGCGGCGGCCGGCTGCGGGAGCTGCGCGACGGCGTGCAGGCGCCGGACCTGGAGGAGCCCTGGGACCGCTACCTGGCCGCCCTCGAGGCCGCCGCGCAGGGCGGGACGGCCGCCGCCCCGCCCGGCGGGGCGCTGCTGGCGCTGGCCAAGCGCGGGGCCGAGCACGCCCTGTGGACGCGCGTGGGCGTGCAGCGCCGCGTCGGCGAGCAGCTGGCCGCCCGGCGCCTGGGCGCGGCCCCGGCCCGGCGCCCGGTGCCCAGCGGGGTGCCGCGCACGGGTGTCCTGCAGGACGCCGCGGAGGTCGCCGACGCGCTCGCGCAGACCCGGCGCCTGCGCCTGCCGGCGCACCCGGACGCCCCGAAGAACTGGGACGCCCTCGGCGCCGTGGCGGCCGTGCTCACCCTGGCCGACGACGGCTCGCGCACCGCGCGCGTGCTGGACGCCGGCAGCGCCCGCTACTCGCCGGTGCTGCCGTGGCTGCGCCTGTACGGCCTGGGGGGCACCAGGGGCTCCCTGGTCGGGATCAACCTGGAGTTCGGCGCGACCGTCACCCGCGACGGCGTGGAGTTCCGCCACGGCGACGTCACCGCCACGGGCCTGCCCGACGGCTGCCTGGACGCCGTGACGTGCATGTCGGTCATCGAGCACGGCGTGCCGGTGCCGGCCTTCCTCGCCGAGACGGCGCGCGTGCTGCGCCCGGGCGGGGTGCTGGCGCTGTCCACCGACTACGACGCCGACCCGCCGGACACCACGGGCGTCACCGCCTACGGCGCACCGGTGCGGATCTTCTCCCCGGCCGACCTGCGCGAGCTGGTCGCCACCGCCGCCGGCCTGGGCCTGGAGCTCGTGGGCGAGCTCACCGACGAGGTGCTCGCCCACCCGCAGCGGCCGGTGCACTGGGCGCGCACCGGGCTGGACTACACGTTCGTGCTGCTGACGTTCGTGCGGCGCTGATCCTCCGGTGATCCCCGCGGTGACCCGGCGGTGACCCGGCTGCCGGCCCTGCTGCGCTCGCCCGTGGTGCGGGGGGGCTTCCTGCTCCTCGCCCTCGCGCTGGCCGTGGCCTACGTCGTGCGCGACCGCGCCGCGATCGCCGACGCCGCCGCGCGCCTGGACGCGGGGGCGGTGCTGCTGGCCGCCGCGCTGTCGGTGGCCAACGTCGCGCTGTCGGGGGCCAGCTGGCGGGCGGTGCTGGCCGACCTGGGCTCGCCGCTGCCGCGGCGGGCGGCCGCGCGGGTCTTCTTCGTCGGCCAGCTCGGCCGCTACGTGCCCGGCACGGTCTTCCAGTTCGTCGCGCAGGCCGAGCTGGCCCGCGACCACGGGGTGCCGCGCCGGCGCACCGGCTCGGCGCTGGTGGTGGCGCTGCTGGTGTCGATGACGACCGCCTCGCTGCTGGTGGCGGCCGTGCTGCCGCTGGCCCTGCACGGGCGGCGGATCGAGGGCTGGGAGTGGACCGGCTGGCTGCGCTGGCTGACGGTGCCGCTGCTGGTGGTGCTCGTGCCCGCGGTCGTCAACCCGCTGCTGCGGCTGCTGCTGCGCCTGGCCCGCCAGGAGCCGCTGGAGCACGCCGTGAGCTGGCGCGGGGTGCTCGCCTCGGCCGCGTGGGCGCTGGCCTCGTGGGCGGCCGTCGGCCTGCAGGTGCTCGTGCTGGCGCGCGCGGTCGGGCTGGACTGGCCGGCCGGGTCGGCGCTGGCGCTCGCGCTGGGCGGGTACGCGCTCGCCTGGCTGGTCGGCTTCCTCGTCGTCCTGGCCCCCGCGGGCGCCGGCGCGCGCGAGCTGGTCCTCGGGGCGGTGCTGGCGCTGGCCACCGGCAGCGGGGGAGCGGCCGTCGTCGTCCTCGCCTCCCGGGTGCTGCTGACGCTGGCCGACCTGCTGCTGGCCGGTGCCGCGCTGCTCGGATCGCGCTCGGCGCTGGCGCGGGTGCGCGCGCAGGAGGCCGCCCGCGAGGGCTGAGCGCCCCGCGCCGGGTGTCGATCTGGTCACGAAGCCCGTCCGCGGGCGATCCCGGTTGGTGCTCGGGCGCACTTGTCGGCAGGGTGTGTCGGCGTCCGAGGAACGTCGACGACGCCCGCAGGAGGCCGCCGTGCGCCGCAGAACCGTCCTGACCTCGCTCGCCGCCTCGTCGATCGTGGTGGCCGGCTGCAGCACCGGGGAGGGCGTCGACACCGGCGGCTCCGGTGGGACCGGTGGCGGCGGTGGTGGGGACGCCGCGGCGTTCGTCGCCGCGATCAGCGCCCAGCCCGACCAGCTGGACCCGCACAAGACGACCGCCTACGCCAGCTTCCAGGTGCTGGAGAACGTCTACGACACCCTCGTCGTGCCCAGCGCCGACGACCTGTCGATGCAGCCGTCGCTGGCGACGGAGTGGACGACCAGCGACGACCAGCTCACCTGGACCTTCACCCTGCGCGAGGGCGTCGTCTTCCACGACGGGTCCCCGTTCACCGCCGACGACGTCGTCTTCTCCTACCGGCGGATCATCGACCAGCAGCTGGCCAACTCCGCCCGCTTCGCCAGCGTCGCCGACGTGGTCGCCCAGGACCCGACCCACGTCGTGCTCACCCTCAGCGCCCCCACGCCCAACCTGCTCTCCAACATCGGCGGGTTCAAGGGCATGGCGATCCTGCCGAAGTCGGTGGACGAGGCGTCGCTGACGACGAAGGCCGTCGGCACCGGGCCGTTCCGGCTGGAGAGCTCGGGCGCCAGCGAGATCGCGCTGACCCGCTTCGAGGACTACTGGGGCCAGGCGCCCTCGATCGGCGGGGTCACCTTCCAGTTCATCACCGAACCCGCCGCGGCCCTCACCGCGCTCACCGGCGACCAGGTGCAGTGGACCGACAACGTCCCCGCCCAGCAGGTCGCCTCGCTGGCCGACGACGACGCCGTCGAGCTCGGCCAGGTCGCCAGCGTCGACTACTGGTACCTGGCGATGAACTGCGCCAAGGCGCCCTTCGACTCCCGCGACGTCCGCCGCGCCGTCGCGTTCGCGCTGGACCGCGAGGCGATCACCGAGGCCGCGCGCTTCGACACCGCCCGGGTGAACCAGACGGCGATCCCCGAGGGCAGCGAGTGGCACCACGACTACGCGCCCTTCACCACCGACGTCGACCAGGCGAAGTCCCTGCTCGCCGGCGCCGGGGTGAGCGGGCCGCTGACGATGGGCCTCATGGTGACCTCCGAGTACCCCGAGACCGTCACCGCCGCCCAGGTCATCGCCAGCCAGCTGGAACCGCTGGGCATCACCGTGGACATCCAGACCGAGGACTTCGCCACCTGGCTGGACCGCCAGGGCCGCGGCGACTTCGACGCGTTCATGCTCGGCTGGCTGGGCAACATCGACCCGGCGGACTTCTACAACGAGCAGCACCGCACCGGCGGGCCGAACAACTACCAGAAGTACTCCAACCCCGTCACCGACGACCTGCTCGACCGCGCCGGGGTGGAGGGGGACCGGGCCACCCGCAAGTCGCTGTACGACCAGGCCGCGCAGCAGATCGTCGACGACGTGTCGTACCTGTACCTGTACAACCCGGACGCCATCCAGGCGTGGAAGCCGGGGATCACCGGCTACGAGACCCGCGCCGACAAGGCCGTCGACTTCGAGACGGTCACCCTGCCGTCGTGACCGGGCTGGCCGTGCGGCGCACCCTGCAGGCCGTCGTGGTCCTGCTGGGGGTGAGCGTCGTGACGTTCGCGCTGGTGCACCTGGTCCCGGGCGACCCGGTGCGCCTGGCGCTGGGCACCCGCTTCGACCAGGCGACCTACGACGCGCTGCGCGAGCGCGCCGGGCTGGACCAGCCGCTCGTGGTGCAGTACGTGCAGTGGATCGGCCACGCGGTGACCGGTGACCTCGGCGTCAGCTTCCGCTCCGGGGACCCGGTCACCGCGCTCATCCTGGAGCGGCTGCCCGCGACGCTGTCGCTGGCGCTCGCCTCGATCCTCGTCGCGCTGCTCATCGCGGTGCCGCTGGGCACGGCCTCGGCGCTGCGGCCGCGCTCGTTCGTCGACGGCGCCTCCACGGTGCTCAGCCAGATCGGCATCTCGGTGCCGGAGTTCTGGATGGGCATCATGCTCATCCTGCTGTTCGCCGGGACGCTGGGCTGGTTCCCCTCCAGCGGGTACGTGCCCTTCAGCCAGGACCCGGCGCTGTGGTTGCGCTCGCTGGTGCTGCCGGCCGTGACGACCGGGCTGGTCTCCGGCAGCGTGCTGACCCGCTTCACCCGCTCCAGCGTCCTGGAGGCCCTGGGCGCCGAGCACGTGCGCACCGCGCGCGCCAAGGGCCTGCCGCCGCGGGCGGTGCTGGACTGGCACGTGCTGCGCAACGCGCTGCTGCCGCTGGTCACCGTCACCGGCGTCCAGCTGGCCTACCTGCTCTCGGGGGTCGTGGTCGTGGAGATCGTCTTCGCCTGGCCGGGGCTGGGCCAGCTCGCGCTGCAGTCGGTGGAGGCGCGCGACTACCCCGTGCTGCAGGGCGCCGTGCTGCTGTTCGCGTTCGTGTTCCTGCTGCTGAACCTGGTGGTGGACCTGCTGTACTCCAAGCTCGACCCGAGGATCAGCGCGTGAGCGCCGCACCCGCCGCACCCGCCGGTGCCCCCGCGGCCACGTCGGTGCGCCCGCAGCGCAGCCGGTTCCTGGCCGGCGCCCGGCTGCTGCTCGGCTCCCCGCCGGCGCTGTTCGGCGCGCTCGTGCTCGTCGGGGTGGTGCTCCTGGCCCTGTTCGACGACCAGATCGCGCCCAGCGGCGCCAACGAGGTCGACGTGCAGCAGCGCCTGCAGCCCCCCGGGGCCGGGCACTGGTTCGGCACCGACGACCTCGGCCGCGACATCCTCAGCCGCGTCGTGCTCGGCGCGAGGGTCTCCCTGCAGGTGGGGGTCGTCGCCGTCGGGTTCTCGCTGGTCTGCGGCGTGCTCGTGGGGTTGTTCGCCGGCTTCTACGGCCGCTGGCTGGACACCGCGCTCATGCGCCTCATGGACGTGCTCTTCGCCTTCCCCGCCATGCTGCTGGCGATCGCCGTCATCGCCGTCCTCGGACCGGGCACGACGAACGCGATGATCGCGATCGGCATCACCTACACGCCGGTGTTCGCGCGCGTCACCCGCGCCGCCGTCCTCGGCGTCAAGGAGAGCGTGTTCGTGCGCGCCTCCCGCTCGGTGGGCGCCTCCGACCTGCGGCTGCTGTTCCGGCACGTGCTGCCGAACGCGCTGCCGCCGATCATCGTGCAGACCTCGGTGAGCCTGGCGTTCGCGGTGCTCGCCGAGGCCGCGCTGAGCTTCGTCGGCCTGGGCACCCAGCCGCCCGACCCCAGCTGGGGGCGGATGCTCGCGGAGGGGCGCGGCTACGTCGACCTGGCCTGGTGGATCGCGGTCTTCCCGGGCCTGGCCATCGTCGTCCTCGTCCTGGCCTTCAACCTGCTGGGCGACGGGCTGCGCGACGTGCTCGACCCGCAGCAGCGCAGCGCGCTGGAGGCGGCGCGCGCCCGGTCCGGCCGCCGTCGCCGCACCCCCCGGAGGACCTCGTGAACCAGCTCGTGGACGACGCCGCGACCAGCCCGGCCGGCGGCCGGCGGACGGTGCTCGACGTGCGCGACCTGCGGGTGCAGGTGGACACCGCCCGCGGCACCGCGGCCATCGTCAACGGCCTCAGCTACTCCGTGGCCGCGGGCGAGACCGTCGCCGTCGTGGGGGAGTCCGGCAGCGGCAAGAGCGTGTCGGTGATGGCGCTGCTGGGGCTGCTGCCCGGCCACGCCCGCGTCAGCGGCACCGCCGCCTTCCGCGGCCGCGACCTGCTGGCCATGTCCGAGGCCGAGCTGCGCACGGTGCGCGGCAACGGCATCGGCATGGTCTTCCAGGACCCCATGACCTCGCTGAACCCCGTGCTGACCGTGGGCCGCCAGCTCACCGAGGGGCTGCTCGCGCACGGCCGGGCCGGCGGGAGGAGGGCCGCCCGCGCCCGCGCCGCCGAGCTGCTCGCCGACGTCGGCCTGCCCGACCCGAAGGGTGCCCTGGACCGCTACCCGCACGAGCTGTCCGGCGGCATGCGCCAGCGCGTGGTCATCGCCATCGCCCTGTCCGGCGACCCCGCGCTGCTCATCGCCGACGAGGCGACGACGGCGCTGGACGTGACGGTGCAGGCGCAGATCCTGGAGCTGGTCGCGGGTCTGCAGCGCGAGCACGGCACCGGCGTGGTGTGGATCACCCACGACCTCGGCGTCGTCGCCGGCACCGCCGACCGCGTCCTGGTGATGTACGGCGGGCGCTGCGTGGAGGACGGCTCCGTCGACGACGTCTTCGAGACCCCGGCGCACCCGTACACCCGCGGCCTGCTCGGTGCGCTGCCCGCCCTGCACGACGACGACGGCGCGGACGGCGCCCCCGCCGAGCGCCCCGACCTCGTCGCGATCGGCGGGACCCCGCCGCCGCCGACGGACCTGCCGGCCGGGTGCGTGTTCTGGCCGCGCTGCCCGGTGCGCGGCGACGAGCGCTGCGCCACCGAGCAGCCGCCCCTGGTGCCCGTGCGCGGCGGCGGCCCGGTGCCGCACCGGGCCGCCACCTTCTACGGCGATCGGCTCCAGCAGGCGGAGGTGGGCGCGTGAACGGGTCCGGTGCGCAGGTCGCCGCGGGCGGTGCGGCGGGCGGTGCGGCGGGCGGGCCCGAGGTGCTCGTGCGGGCGCGCGGTCTGCAGGTGCACTTCCCGGTCCGCTCCAAGGGGGTGCGCCGCAGGCAGACCGGTGCCGTGCGCGCCGTCGACGGCGTCGACCTGGACGTGCGCCGCGGCGAGGTGCTCGGCCTGGTGGGGGAGTCCGGCTGCGGCAAGTCCACGCTGGGCAACGCGCTGCTGCGGCTGGTGGAGCCCACCGGCGGGAGCGTCGAGTTCGACGGCACCGACGTCACCGCCCTGAGCCGCCCGGCGCTGCGCGCGCTGCGGCGGCGGGCCGTCATGGTCTTCCAGGACCCCTACGCCTCCCTCGACCCGCGCCTGACGGTGGGGCAGACGATCGCCGAGCCGCTGCAGGTGCACGGCCTGCACCCGGGCGCCGCGGCGCGCGCGGCCCGGGTCGCCGAGCTGCTGGAGCTGGTGGGCATGGACCCCTCCGTGGCCTCCCGCTACCCGCACGAGTTCTCCGGCGGGCAGCGCCAGCGCGTGGGCATCGCCCGGGCGCTGGCCGGCGAGCCCGACTTCGTCGTCTGCGACGAGGCCATCGCCTCCCTCGACGTCAGCGTCCAGGCGCAGGTGCTGAACCTGCTGCGCTCGCTGCAGCGGCGGCTGGGGCTGACCCTGCTGTTCGTCTCCCACGACCTCGCCGCCGTGCGCCACCTGTCCGACCGCATCGCCGTCATGTACCTGGGCCGGGTCGTCGAGGTCGCCGACGCCGCCGAGCTCAGCCGCTCCCCGCAGCACCCGTACACGCAGGCGCTGCTGTCGGCGGTGCCGCTGCCCTCGCCGAAGCTGGAGCGCGCCCGCGAGCGCATCGTGCTCACCGGTGACGTCCCCTCCGCCGCGCGGGTGCCGTCGGGGTGCCGCTTCCGCACCCGCTGCCGGCACGCCTTCGCGCCCTGTCCCGACGTCGACCCCGCCCTGCAGGACGTGGGCGGCGGCCACACCGCCGCCTGCCACCTGCACGGGGTGGTGGCGGTCGGCGACCCGCGAGCGCTCCGCTCCCAGGTGGACACGCCGAGCAGCCGCACGCAGCCGGGCGGATGAAGGTGCAGGGGTCGGCGTGCCGCACCCGGACCCGTTGCCGATACTCCGGACATGGAGCACTCGACCGCCCGGGAGCGCCGCTGGCCCGAGCTGGCGCGCCCAGCGGGCCGCCGGGCCTCCGACGAGGCGCGCCTGGCCGCGTCGGCCGAGGTGCGCGCCAGCACCGAGGAGCAGCGGGCGCAGTGGCGTCGAGCGGCCGAGGAGGACGCGGACGCGGCGCGTCGGCTCGCGGCCTGGTGCCGGGCCCACGGCGACACCGCGGAGCACCGCCACCTGGAGGCGCTGGCCGAGCAGGCCGAGCGCGAGGCCGCGCACGAGGCCGTCCTGCTGCCGGTGCTGCAGCGGGCCGCCGTCGAGGGCCGCGACCCCGCCGCGGCCCTGGCGCTGGGCCAGGCGCTGTGCCGGCGCGGTGAGCCCGAGGCGGCCGCCCCCTGGCTCGAGCGCGCCGTGGCGCAGGACCCGCGCACGACGGTGACGGCCGCCCACGCCTACTGCTGCCTCAGCCGCCGGCGCGCTCCGCTGGCGCGGTCGCAGCGCTGGCTGCACCGCGCCCTGCGGCACGAGCTGGAGCGGAGCGGGGCGGGGGAGGGGGTGGTCCTGGCCGAGGACCTCTTCGGCCTCGCGGACGGTGACGACGGCCGCCCGCGCCAGGACTGGTCGGTCGCGGTGGCCGGCGACCACCCGGAACGGGCTGCGCGCGCCCTGGCCGCGACCGCCGCTCGCTCGCGGCTGGTCGGTGACGGCGGCCACGAGTTCGAGGCCTTCGAGCTGGACCCCGCCGACCTGGGAGGCGCGCCGCCGCAGGTGCACCCGGGGCCGGGCGGCCCGTGGGTGGACCTGGACCGCGGGGGCGCCGTGTCCGTCGTCGTCGCGGCCGCGCTGCTGCGAGTCCTGCTCGAGGAGCTGCGGGCCGCCGGCGTGGGCGCCGCCCGGCTGGGGAGCGCCCGCCCCGCGACGGGCTGAGCTGCGCGCCGCGGGCGGGCGGCGGCGCTCAGTCCCCGGCGTCCAGCTCCTCCAGCGCCGCCCGCAGCCGCGCGACGTCGTCGAAGGGGCGGCTGCGCCCGCCCGCGACCAGGTGCCCGTCGTGACCGCGGCCGCCGACGACGAGCACGTCGCCCGGTGCCGCCAGCGCCACGGCCAGCCGCAGCGCCCGGTCGCGGTCGGCCTCCACGTGCACCTGCGCGGCGCCGGCGCCGCGCGCCCCCGCGGCGACCGCCTCCCGCAGCAGCGCGGGGTCCTCGCCGTGCGGGCTCTCGTCGGTGACCACGACGACGTCGGCCAGCTGCGCGGCCGTGCGGCCCAGCGGGGCGCGCTTGCCGGGGTCCCGCTCGCCGGTCGCGCCCAGCACCACCACCAGGCGCCCGCGGGTGAGGGTGCGCAGGAAGGGCAGCAGCCGCTGCTGGGCCGCCACGTTGTGCACGTGGTCGACGAGCGCGAGGAACGGCTGACCGGCGTCGACCCGCTGCAGCCGCCCGGGCACCCCCGCCAGCTCCTCCACCCCGCGGGCGGCGGCCTCCACCTCGACCCCGCCGGCGTGCAGGGCGGCGAGCGCCCCGAGGGCGTTGTCGACCTGGTGGGCGCCCAGCAGCCGCGAGCGCACGCGCCGGTCGACCCCCGGCCCCAGCAGCCGGAAGGAGGTCCCGTGCGCGTCCGCCCGCACGTCGGCGGCGCGCCAGTCGGCACCGGGGCGCCCGGCCGCGGAGAACGTGACGAGCGGGGTGCGCACCTGCGCGGCCAGCCTGCGCCCGTGGGCGTCGTCGACGTTGACCACCGCGAGCGCGCAGCGCTGCGGCGCGAACAGCGAGGCCTTGGCGGCGAAGTAGGACTCCTCGTCGCCGTGCAGGTCCAGGTGGTCGCTGCCGAGGTTGGTGAACACCGCGGCGCGGAAGCACGTGCCGTCCACCCGGTGCAGCGCCAGGCCGTGGCTGGAGACCTCCACCGCCGCGCAGCTCGCGCCCTGCTCGCGCAGCGCGGCCAGCACCTCCTGCAGCTCCGGGGCCTCCGGCGTCGTGCGCTGCGCCGGGCGCGACCAGCGCGGGGTGCGCAGCTGCACCCCGCTCAGCAGGCCGGTGCGCCGGCCCGCGGCGCGCAGGCCCGCGTCGATGAGGTGGGTGGTGCTCGTCTTGCCGTTGGTGCCGGTGACCCCGTACACCTCCAGCTGCCGGCTGGGGTGCTCGTGCAGGTGGGCCGCCAGCTGCCCGAGCACCGCGCGCGGATCGGGCACGACGAGGGTCGGCAGCCCCGGCAGCGGGCGGTCGCTGAGCGCCGCGACCGCCCCGGCGGCCCGGGCCCCGTCCGCGAAGCGCGCACCGTGGTGGCGCGCCCCCGGCAGCGCGGCGTAGAGGTCGCCGGGCAGCACGCGCCGCGAGTCCAGCGTCAGCCCGCGCACCCCCACGAGGTCCTCGCCGGCCACCGCCGGCAGCGCCAGCAGCTGCCGCAGCTCGGCCAGCCCGACGGGGCGCACCAGCGCGGGGCGCCGGCGCCGCGGTCCACCCGGCACCGCCGGGGAGCCGGTCACCGGCTACCCGGCGGCCGGGGCCGCGGCGAGGCGGGTGCGGACGAAGCGCACGACGTCGTCCCGCCCGATCCACTCCCGCCACGCCCCGTGCCCGGCGTCGGGAACCTCGACGTGGGCGACCTCGACGCCCGCGCGCTCCAGCGCCTGCGCCAGCGAGCGGCTCTGCCCGGCGGGGACCAGCTCGTCGAGGGTGCCGTGCACGAGCAGGAACGGCGGTGCGCCGGGGTGCACGTGGGAGACCGGGGAGGCCTCGCGGGCCAGCTCCGGCACGGTCCGGATCGCGGCGCCCACCAGCTGCGACTCCGGGGAGCCGGCGTCGTCGTGCACGAGGGTGGCGCCGGGCGGCGCCTGCGCGTCCATGGCCAGGAAGTCCGTCGGCGGGTAGAACGCGACCGCACCCGCGACGAGGTCGGTGGTCAGCGCGCCCATCGCCGCGGCCCAGCCGCCGGAGGACTCCCCGGCGGTCACGACCCGGCGGCCGTCGAGGGACCAGCGCCGGCCCTGCTCGCGCAGGAAGCGCAGCGCGGCCGCGACGTCCTCGCGCTGGGCGGGGAAGAGCGCCTGCGCGCTGGAGCGGACCGCCACCCCCGCGACGGCGATGCCGAGGGGGTTGAACACCCCGGCCACGGCGTCGGCGCCCCGGCGGCCGTCGTCGCGGCGGAACGCCGAGCCGTGGGACCAGGTGAGCACCGGCCAGGGGCCGCTGCCGCTGCCCTGCCCCGGCAGGTGCAGGTCGAGCAGCGGGCCGCCCTCGGGACCGACGTCGTGGATCGCGGGCACGGCGGCATCCTCGCACCCGGGAGGGCGCTCAGCCGCTCGCGCGGTCGGTCACGCCGCCGGGCCGCCCGCGCGGGCGCGCTCGACGGCGGTGAGGGCCTCGCGCAGCTGCTCGATCCACTCCTCCTGGTGCCGGCCCACGAGCCGGACGCACCAGGCGAGCGCCTCCGAGCGGGTGCGGGCCACCCCGGCGTCGACGAGGGTGTCGAGCACCCGGCGCTGGGGCTGGCGCAGCCGGGTCATGACGGGCGTGGCGAGGTTGGTGAAGACCTCCTCGGTCTGCCCGCAGCGCGCGCCCCAGGCCGTCTTGCGGCCGAAGAGGGTCTCCGCCTCGTCGGCGATGCGCATGCGCGCGCCGCGCGTCTCCTCGCGGAAGCGGCCGATGCGGCCCTGCTCGCCCCGCCGGGCCGCGGCCTCGCCGGCCGCGGGGTCGGTCGCGGGCGGCGCCAGCGTCCCGACGACGACGATCTCCTCGCGGTCCACCGACACCGTCGGCGTCCCCTCGAACCACTCCCCGGGCAGCCGGCCGGTCAGCCAGGCGGTCACGTCGCTCTCATCGCTCATGCCGTGATTACACGCTTACGTCCTTACGGAGTCAACGGTCCGGTCACGCGGTGCGGGGGACGGCGGCGTCGGGGCGCTCGGCGGCGACCCGGCGCAGCTCCTCCAGGACCGCGGCCGTCGGGGCGTCGGTGCCCCGGCCGGCGCGGGTGGCGGCGTAGATCGAGCGGGCCGGCGGGGAGCCGGTGAGCGCGAGCACGCGCAGGCCCTCCTGGCGCAGCGGGTGGGCCAGCCGCGGCACGAGCGCCACCCCCGCACCGGCGGCCACGAGGGCGGCCAGGGCGTCGTACTCGGAGGTGTGGTGGCGCACGTCGGGGGAGAAGCCCGCCGCGGCGCAGGCGGCGGAGGTGATCTGCGCGCAGGCGTCGTCGGTGGCCGCCGCCACCCACTCCTCGCCGGCGAGGGCGGCCAGGTCCAGCTCGCCCGCCCCGGCCAGCGGGTGGTCGGCGGGCAGCAGCACGTCGAGGACGTCGGTGAGCAGGTCCACGCGCTGGTAGCGGGCGTCGTCGCGGGTGGGGCCGCCGGGGTGGTCGACGGACACGACCACGTCGAGGTCGCCGGCGTCCAGGCCGGCGACGGCCTCGCCGGGTTCGCGCTCGCGCACCAGCAGCCGCAGCCCCGGGCGCTCGCGGCGCAGCCGGCGCAGCGCGGGGCCGACGACGGCCGTGATCGCCGTGGCCAGCGAGCCGATGCGGACCTCGCCGACCACCCCCTCCTCGAAGGCCGCCAGGTCGGCGCGGGCCTTCTCCAGCTGCGCCGCCACCGCGTCGGCGTGGGTGAGCAGCACGCGCGCCTGCCCGGTCAGGCGCACCCCGCGCCCCTGCCGCTCCAGCAGCGGCGCACCCAGGTCGCGGGCCAGCCCGGCCAGCTGCTGGGAGACCGCGGACGGCGTCAGGTGCAGCGCGGCGGCCGTCGCGGCGACGGTGCCGCGGCGGTCGACCTCCCGCAGCAGCCGCAGCCGGCGCAGGTCGATCGTGAAGTCCGAGCTGTCGACGATCACGCGGAGATTATCGATGGACTGAACGGTCGGCGGCAAGCCACCATCGGGGCGTGACTCGCCGCGCCGCCCTCCTCTTCGCGGCCCTGGGCATCGCCTGGGGCGTCCCGTACCTGCTCATCAAGGTGGCCAACACCGAGCTCGTCCCCTCGGTCCTCGTGCTCGCGCGGACCGCCCTCGGCGCGCTCCTCCTGCTGCCCTTCGCGCTGGCGCGCCCGGAGGTCCGCCGCAGCCTGCCGGTGCTGGCCCGGCGCTGGCCCGCGCTGCTGGCGTACACGGTCACCGAGATCGTCGGCCCGTGGCTGTTCCTCACCCGCGCCGAGCACGACCTGCCCAGCTCGACGACGGCCGTGCTCGTCTCCGCCGTCCCCGTCGTCGGGGTGCTCGTGGCCTTCGCCACCGGGCGCGCCGAGCGCATGGGCGCCCTCGGCTGGAGCGGCCTCGGCCTCGGCACGGCCGGCGTCCTCGTGCTCGTCGGCCTCGACCTGGGGACGGGGCAGCTGGGCGCGGTGGCCGAGATGGCGCTCGTCGTCGTCGGCTACGCCGTCGGCCCGGCCGTGCTCGCCCGGTACCTGTCCGACCTGCCCGGCCCCGCGGTCGTCCTGGCCAGCCTGGCGCTCGCCGCCGCCGTCTACGTCCCGATCGTCGCGCTGGGGCCCGGGCTGCCCGCGCGGCTGCCGTCCGCCGGGGTGCTGGGGGCCGTGGCCGCGCTCGCCGTCGTCTGCACCACCGGCGCGTTCCTGCTGCTGTTCGCCCTGATCGGCGAGCTGGGCCCGGTCCGCGCCACGGCCATCGTCTACGTCAACCCGGTCGTCGCCGTCGCCGCGGGCGCCCTGCTGCTCGACGAGGCGGTGACCGCGGCCACCCTGGCCGGCTTCGTCCTCGTGCTGGCCGGCTCCTGGCTGGCCACCCGCCGCCCGCGGGTGCCCGCGGGGGCTCCCGGGCAGCGGCCCGCCCCGCTTACCGTGGAGGCGTGAGCGCCGCCGAGCAGCCCGAGCAGCCCCGGGAGCCGGGGCGCTGCGGGCAGCCGCGGACCCTGCGCTGGCGCCCGGGGCACCGCGTGGACGTGCGCGCTACCCTGGCCGTGCTGCGCCGCGGCGCCGGCGACCCGACCCACCGCCTGGAGGCCGACGGCTCGCTGTGGCGGGCCACCCGCACCCCCGCCGGGCCGGTGCTGCTGCACGTGGCCGCCCGCCCCGCCGACGGCGAGGTCGAGGCCAGCGCGTGGGGCCCGGGGGCGGAGTGGGCCCTCGACGGCGTCCCCGACCTGCTCGGCGCCGCCGACGACACCCACGCCGACTTCGTCCCGCGCCCCGAGCACCGCACCCTCGTGGACGCCTGGCGCCGCTACGGCGGCTGGCGGGTGCCGCGCACCCGCGCCGTGTTCGAGGCGGTCTCCGCCTCGGCGCTGGAGCAGGTCGTCGCCAGCGTCGAGGCGTTCGCGGCCTGGCGCCGGCTGGTGCACCGCCACGGCGAGCCGGCCCCCGGCCCGGCCGGGCTGCGGCTGCCGCCCACCCCGCAGCAGTGGATGCTCATCCCGTCCTGGGAGTGGCTGCAGGCGGGCGTGGAGCTGCGCCGGCGCAAGGTGACGATCCTCGCCGCCCCCCGCGCGAGCGGGCTGGAGCGCACCCTCGGCATGCCGCCCGAGCAGGCCGACGCCGCGCTGCGCTCGCTGCCCGGCATCGGGGTGTGGACGTCGGCGGAGGTGCGCCAGCGCGCCCACGGGCACGCCGACGCCTTCAGCTTCGGCGACCTGCACGTGCCGGGGGACGTCTCGTGGGCCCTGACCGGCGAGGTCCTCGACGACGCCGGTTGCGCGGAGGTCATCGAGTGCTACCGCGGCCACCGCTTCCGGGTGCAGCGGCTGCTGGCGCTGGCCGGGCACCACCGCCCCCGCCGCGGCCCCCGGCTGGCGCTGCCCACCCACACCCCGAACCGGGCGCTCGGCTCAGCCCGGTACGTGCGCCACCGCGCGCACGGGTGAGCCGTCGCCGCCGCGCAGCGCCCAGCCGAACGCGCTGAAGCCCACCTCGGCCGGCAGCCCCGCCAGGCCGCGCAGGTTCTCCACGAGGACGCCGGGGTCGGCGCGGGTCCCCAGCAGCACCCGGTGCGCCTCCAGGCGGCCGGGCGCGTCGACGCTGGCGGTGTCGATGCCCACCGTGCGCACGCCCGCGGCGCGCAGCGCCCGCGCGCCGGCCCCGGTCAGGAACGGGTGCGCGAACTCCTCGGCGGTCCCGGCGCGGGTGTCCCAGCCGGTGCGCAGCAGCACGGTGGCCGCCCCCGCGGCCGCCGCCAGGTGCTCGGGGCCGATGCGCTCGACGCCCTCGACGCCGATCACCGCGGCGGGCCCGCAGAACAGCTCCAGCGGCAGCTCGTCGAGGGTGGCGCCGTCGGGGTGGACGTGGGCGGGCGCGTCGACGTGGGTGCCGGTGTGGGTGCCCAGCACCAGCCGGGCCACCCGCACGCCCTCGCGCTCGAGCGTGAGCGCGGGCTCGGCGGCGAACGCGGGGTCGCCGGGCAGCACGGGCGTGCCGGGCCCGACGGGGCGGCTGAGGTCGACCAGGCGCCCGGCGCCCCCCGCCGCCCCGCTCCTCACCGCCCCGCTCCTCACCGCCCGGCGTCGGCCACCCGGACGAGGGTGCCCGCGCGGCCGCGCTCGACGCGGCCGGTGAGCCGCTCGGTCCACAGCGCCGCCAGCACCCGCTGGGCGAGCGCGCCCAGGGCGAAGTCGCCGTCGGCGGACAGGTGCAGCGCGGGGGAGCCGTCGTCCTTGACGAGGACGCTCCCGCCCGCGGCGGTGGCGACCTCGGCCGCCCGGGCCAGGCGGTCGGCGAAGGTGCCGGCCTCCACGGGCGGGGGCTCCACGCCCGCCGCGCCGACGGCGGCGCGCACGGCCTCCACGTGCCCGAGGCGGAACCAGTCCCCGGCGGCGGTGCGCACCAGCGAGCGCGCCCCCGGGCCGTCGCCGCCGACGAGGTCGCCCAGGCCCCGGATGAGGGCCGCCGGCACCCCGGCCGTCTTGCCCTTGACGAGGTCGGCGGCGGCCGCGACCTCGTCGGCGACGGCGCGGGCGGTCACGCTCAGCTCGCGCCCGGAGGTGTCGGTGGAGCCGCGCAGGTCCTCCAGCGGCTCGATCCCGGCGACGCCGAGCGCGAAGTCGGTCTGCCCGGCGCGCCACGGGCGCCCGGCGGTGTCGGTGACCACGACGCCGACGTCCGCGCCGGTCAGCTCCCGCAGCCGGGTGCGCAGCGCGCGGGCCTCGGCGTCGGGGTCGGCGGGCAGCAGCAGCACCGTGTCGCCGACGACGTTGGAGGCGTCGACGCCGGCCGCGGCCATCACCGGCCCGGCGACGGCCTCCACGACGCGGGCGGTGCCGGTGGGCGTGCGGCGGGCGGCGACCACCCGCACCGACTGCGCCAGCACGACGGCCTCGCGGTCGGCCGCCGGCGCCACGAGGCCGGCGGCCTTGGAGACGACCTTGCTGGAGACGGCGAGGACGTCGCCGTCGCTGAGCGAGGCCCGCTGGGCGTGCAGGGCGTCCACCAGCAGCCGGGCCAGGTCGTCGCCGGCGCGCACCTCGCCGATGCCGGGCAGCCCGACCACCTGCAGGCTCGCGGGGGTCGGCGCGTGGTCGGGGACGGCTGCGGGGACGGCTGCGGGGACGGCTGCGGGGACGGTCGCGGGGGTGGGGGCGGTGTCGCTCACGCGGCGCGGTCCTTCCGGTCGAGCTCGACGGCGAGGTCGAGGGCCGCCCCGGCGAGGGCGGCGGTCGCCCCGGGGTCGCTCATGAGCAGCGGGCGCCGCCGCACCTGCAACCCCGCGCGCACGGGCGGCTCGTCGCCCTCGGCGATCAGCCACCCGTCGAGGAAGTCGTCGTAGAGGCCGGCGACGGCCGCCGCGGTCGTCGGCACGCCGATGGCGGCCAGGCACGCGTCGGCCATGCCGCGCACGGGGGCGCCGGCGATGACGGGGGAGACGCCGACCACGGGGGCGCCGGTGCCCGCGAGGGCCTCGCGCACGCCCGGGACCTGCAGGATCGTGCCGATGGAGACGACCGGGTTGCTCGGCGGCAGCAGCACGACGTCGGCACCGGCGAGGGCCTCCAGCACGCCGGGGGCGGGGCGGGCGGCGGCGGCGCCGACGGCCTCGATGCGCACGGCCGGCACGGCGGCGTGCAGGCGCACCCACCACTCCTGGAAGTGCACCCGGCGGGTGCCGCCCGGGTCGTCGGGGTCGGCGAGGTCGACGTGGGTCTCGACCACGTCGTCGCTCATGGGCAGCAGCCGCACCCCGGGCCGCCAGCGCTCGCACAGCCGGGCCGTGACCTCCGAGAGCGTGCGGCCCTCGGCGAGCATCCGGGTGCGCACGAGGTGGGTGGCGACGTCCTTGTCGCCGAGGGTGAACCACGAGGGTTCCTCGCCGTAGGCGGCCAGCTCCCCGGCGACGCCGTAGCTCTCGTCGCTGCGGCCCCAGCCGCGGACCTCGTCGATGCCGCCGCCGAGGGTGTACATCACCGAGTCCAGGTCGGGGCAGATGCGCAGGCCGTGCAGGGTGGTGTCGTCGGCGGTGTTGCTGACGACCGTGACCTGCGCGTCGCGCCGCCGCGGGTCGGCGCTGGTGCGCAGGTGGGCCAGCAGGCCGCGCAGGAAGCGGGCGCCGCCGACGCCGCCGGCGAGGGCCGTGACCTGCAGGGGACGGGGATCGCTCACGGGCCCATCATCCCCCGCGCCCCGGCCCGTCACCCGGACGGGCGAACGTGGTCCCTGGGGTCGGTGGTGCTGGTGTGACGCTGCGTGGCGCACGAGACGGGCGAGATACCACGCCGGGCTTGACTCTCGCGGACGACACGCGTGTAATTCCACCAGTGGTAGTCACTCGGTGACTGGCACATCACCCGGAGTGACAGACCGAGGCTGTGGGGGCCACCGATGAACGAACGCGCCGTGGACGACCTGGACGAGCTCGAGCAGGACGTCGAGGTGGACGACACCGACGAGGCGGCCGGGGGCGGGAGCTCCCCGGCTCCCGGCGGGCGCCCCGAGCTGTTCCTGGTCCCGACGGGCGGCCACTCCGGCCTGACCCCGGAGGACCCGGGCTGGCAGGAGCTCGCGCTGTGCGCGCAGACCGACCCGGAGGCGTTCTTCCCCGAGAAGGGCGGCTCGACCCGGGAGGCCAAGCGCGTCTGCCAGTCCTGCGAGGTGCGCCAGGAGTGCCTGGAGTACGCCCTGTCCAACGACGAGCGGTTCGGCATCTGGGGCGGGCTCTCCGAGCGCGAGCGCCGTCGCCTCAAGCGGCAGATCGTCTGACCCGCACCCGCCGAGCCGCACCTCCGGTCCGCACCTCCGGTCCGCACCTCCGGTCCGCACCGTCTGAGTCGGAGCGTCCGGGCCCGTTCCCCCGGGCCCGGTCGCGTCGGTTCAGTCGTCGTAGCGGGGGTCGACCTCCTCGGGCGGCAGGTCGAGCAGGTGCGCGACCTGCTCGACGACCACGTCGGCGACGAGGTCGTCGAGCTCCTCGCCCTCCGCGCGCGTCTCCAGCGGCCGCCGGTACAGCACCACCCGCGCCGGCGCCGAGCCGTGGGCGGGGAAGAGCCGCCCCAGCGGCACGACGTCGTCCTCCCAGGGGGCGGGGTCGGACGGCGGCACGTCCTCGACCGCGAACTCCACCCCGGACAGCTGCTCGGCCCAGCGGCGCTCCAGCAGCTCCACGGCGTCGAGCACCAGGTCGTCGAAGCGCTCGGCGCGGGTGCGCGCGGCGGGCAGCGAGGCGGGCAGCAGCGGGCCCCGCAGCCCGCGGCCGTGCCGGTCGCGGCGTCTGCGCGGGCGCACCGGGGCGCGGCGTCGGAGGACCACCGCGGCAGCGTACCCACGCCCGCCCCCGTCCCGGCGCCCTCCCGCGGCGCGGGCGACACGGGGCGCGGGAGTCGGGCTCGTCCTGGGTGCTCGGCGGCGCCGGGCGGTAGCGTGCGGGGGTGAGCACCCGCACCCCTGGCACCAACGCCTCCCGCCCGGGAGCCGGCCGGTCCACCACGCCCAGCGCACGGCGCTGCTCGCGGACCGCGTGCCAGAAGCCCGCGGTGGCGACCCTCACGTACGTCTACTCCGACTCCACCGCGGTCCTCGGCCCGCTCGCGACGTACGCGGAACCCCACTGCTACGACCTGTGCGCCGACCACGCCGACCGCCTCACCGCCCCCCGCGGCTGGGAGGTCGTGCGCCTGGCCCCCGACCTGCTCGACGCGGCGCGCCACCACGACGACCTGCTCGCCGTCGCCGACGCCGTGCGCGACCGCCCCGGCGCGGGCCGGCGCGGCATCGACCCCGACGCCCCGGCCGTGCGCCGCGCGCACCTGCGGGTGCTGCGCGAGGACTCCAACGGCTGACGGCCGAGCCCCGGCGGCGGGCGGCCGGCGGCTGACCCGGACGGGTGGACCGGCCCGGGCGGCTCAAGCCGGCGCCCCGGTGTGCCGATGGAGGGGCGTCGCCCGTCCGTCGCACCGCCGGAGGTCCTGTCCCGTGCCGAACGCCCCCCGCGCCTCCCGCCGATCCCGCGCCGCGCGCACCGCCCCGCCCCTGGGGTCGCTGACGCAGGCCGCCCACCGCGAGACCGCCGCGTGCGGTTCCTGCGGCAGCGAGCGCGTCACCCAGCTGTCGATGTCGCTGACCGACGGCACGCCCGTGCGCTTCGTGTCCTGCCACGTCTGCGAGGAGCGCACCTGGACCTCCTCCAGCGGGGAGATGACCGTCGTCGACGTCCTGGACCGCACCCGCAAGCAGTGACCCCCGCGCCCCGCGCCCCGCGGCCGGGTGCCGGGGCTGCTCCGACCGGGTGGCCGAAGCCGTGATCCGCGGCGGTCCCCGCTTGTAGTGTCGGGCGGGTGAGCGTCGACCTGTCCTCCGTCATCAAGGCCTACGACGTGCGGGGGGTCGTGCCCGACCAGCTCGACGCCGGCGTCGTGCGCGCCATCGGCGCCGCCTTCGCCGAGGTCGTCGTGCTGCCCGAGGCGCCCGCGGGCGAGCGCCCGCGCGCCGTCGTCGGCCACGACATGCGCCCCTCCTCGCCGGAGCTGACCGCCGCCTTCGCCGACGGCGTGGCCTCGCGCGGCGTGGACGTCACCGTGGTCGGGCTGTGCTCCACCGACGGCCTGTACTTCGCCAGCGGTTCGCTCGGCGTCCCCGGGGCGATGTTCACCGCCAGCCACAACCCGGCGCAGTACAACGGCATCAAGCTGTGCCGCGCCGGCGCCCGGCCCGTCGGGCAGGACACCGGCCTGGCCGAGGTCCGCGACCTCGCCCAGCGCTGGCTGGACGCCGGCGAGGTGCCCGCCGGCGGCGGCGCGGTCGGCGCCGTCGACGAGCAGGACCTGCTGGCCGCCTACGCCGCGCACCTGCGCTCCCTGGTGGACCTGTCCGGCAACCGCCGCCTCAAGGTCGTCGTCGACGCCGGCAACGGCATGGGCGGCTTCACCGCCCCCGCGGTCCTGGGCGAGGGGGCCGGGCTGCCCGCGCTGCCGCTGGAGGTCGTCCCGCTCTACTTCGAGCTCGACGGCACCTTCCCCAACCACGAGGCCAACCCGCTGGACCCGGAGAACCTGCGCGACCTGCAGCGGGCCGTGCCCGAGCACGGCGCCGACGTCGGCCTGGCCTTCGACGGCGACGCCGACCGCTGCTTCGTCGTCGACGAGAACGGCGACCCGGTCAGCCCCAGCGCCGTCACCGCGATGGTCGCCCGCCGCGAGATCGCCAAGGAGCTGCGCGCGGGCCGCGAGCCGGTCGTCATCCACAACCTCATCACCTCCCGCGCGGTGCCGGAGCTGGTCGCCGCCGACGGCGGCCACCCCGTGCGCACCCGCGTGGGGCACTCCTTCATCAAGCAGCGCATGGCCGACGAGGGCGCCGTCTTCGGCGGCGAGCACTCCGCGCACTACTACTTCCGCGACTTCTGGTCCGCCGACACCGGCATGCTCGCCGCGATGCACGTCCTCGCCGCGCTCGCCGAGTCCGACCGGCCGCTGTCGCAGCTGGCCGCCGAGTACGAGAAGTACGTGGCCAGCGGCGAGATCAACTCCACCGTCGAGGACGCCGCCGCCACGACCGAGCGGGTCGTCGCGGCGATCACCGAGACCGTGCGGGCCGAGGGGGAGCGGGTCGAGGTCGACCGCCTCGACGGGGTCACGGTCTTCCACCCCGCCTCGGACGCGCAGCCGATGTGGTGGTTCAACCTGCGCGCCTCCAACACCGAGCCGCTGCTGCGGCTGAACGCCGAGGGCGCCGACGAGGCGACGATGGTCGTCGTCCGCGACCGCGTCCTCGGCCTGGTGCGCGGGGAGGGGCTGTGAGCGTCGAGGGCTGGGTCCTGGAGCTGCTGCGCTGCCCGCTGACCGGCGAGGGTCTGGAGGGCCCCGTGGAGGTGGACGGCGAGCAGTTCCTGCGCACCCCCTCGGGCGTGCGCTACCCCGTGGTCGACGGCATCCCCGTCCTGCTCGTGGACGCGGCGGTGCGGCCGTGACCGCGCTCGACGAGACGCTGCTCGGCGACGGCGACGCGCTCCTGGCCGCCGACGAGCACGGGGTGCTGCGGGCGCTGGCCAGCGCGGGCGCGCAGGTGCGCGAGGCCGTCGAGCTGTCCGCGGAGGCCGGGACCGCCCGGCTGGCCGGCGAGGAGCGCCCGCGCGCCCTCGTCATCGCCGCGCTGGCCGGCTCCTCGGTGGTCGCCGACGTCGTCACCGCCCTCGCCGGCCGCGGCTGCCCGGTGCCGGTCGTGGTCCGCCACGGCGGCCCGCTGCCCAGCTGGGTCGGCCCGCTGGACGCCGTCGTCGCCGTCTCGCTGTCCGGGCGCGCCCCCGGTCCGCTGGCGCTGGCCGTGGAGGCGGCGCGCAGGGGCGCGCGGGTCGTGACCGTGGCGGCCCCCGGCTCCCCGCTGGCCGAGGTCGGCTCCCGCGGCGGCAACGTCACCGTCCCGCCGGCCCGCGGGCTGCGCGCCGCCGGCGGCGACCCGCGCTCGTCGCGGGTGGCGGTGTGGTCGCTGGTGACCCCGGTGCTGCTGGCCTGCGACGCGCTGGGGCTGCTGGACAGCCCGCCGCAGGCCCTCGCGGCGGTCGCCGACCGCCTGGACGCCGAGGCCGACACCTGCAAGCCCTTCTCGGAGTCCTTCGTCAACCCCGCCAAGGCCCTGGCGCTGGAGCTCGACGGCGCCGTGCCCGTCGTCCTGGGCGACGGCGACCTGACGGCCGCCGCCGCGCGCCGCACCGCGGCGATGCTGGCCCGCACCGCCCGGGTGCCCGCCGTCAGCGGGGCGCTGCCCGACGACGCCAGCGAGGTCGTGGCCACCTTCGGCGGACCGTTCGCCGCCCGCGCCGACGACGTCTTCGCCGACCCGTTCCTCGACGCCCCCACCGGGCCGCGGCTGCAGCTGATCGTGCTGCGCGACGCGGTGGGCGCGCTGTCCGACGAGGCGCGCCGCCTGGCCGACGCGGTGGTGAGCACGGCCGCCGACGCCGGGGTGCGCGTCTCCGAGCTCGTCGCCGACGCCGGCTCCCCGCTGCAGCGCCTGGCCCAGCTGATCGCCCGCACCGACTTCGCGGCCGCCTACCTTGCGCTGGCGTCCGGGGTCGACCCCGCGCGCTCGCCGCAGGTGGCCGACCTCAAGGACCGCATCGGCTGACCGGCGGGGACGCTGCGCGGGGAGCCCGGGCACCGGGCCGGGCGTTACCCTGGGAGGGCTCCGGCGTCCGGTGATGCCGAGTGGCCCAGAGGGGCCGCGCCGGGAGAACGTCACAGACCGCACGAGAGGACACCCATGTCTTTCGAGTACCGGGTCCGGGACCTTTCCCTGGCCGAGGCCGGGCGCCACGAGCTGCGCCTGGCCGAGCACGAGATGCCCGGCCTGATGGCGCTGCGCGCCGAGTTCGGCGAGAGCCGGCCGCTGGCCGGCGCCCGCATCGCCGGTTCGCTGCACATGACCGTGCAGACCGCCGTCCTCATCGAGACCCTCGTCGCGCTCGGCGCGCAGGTCCGCTGGGCCAGCTGCAACATCTTCTCCACCCAGGACCAGGCGGCCGCGGCCGTCGTCGTCGGCTCCGGCACCCCCGAGCAGCCGGCCGGCGTGCCGGTCTTCGCCTGGAAGGGCGAGACCCTGCAGGAGTACTGGGAGCTCGCGGACCGCATCTTCGACTGGGGCACCGACGAGGAGGGCCACCGCGTCGGCCCGAACATGATCCTCGACGACGGCGGCGACGCCACGATGCTCGTGCTGGAGGGCAAGCGCTTCGAGGCCGCCGGTGCGGTGCCGGAGGCGACCGAGGAGGACTCCGAGGAGTACCGCGTCGTCCTGGAGCTGCTGCGGGCCTCGCTGGCGGAGGACCCGCAGCGCTGGACCCGGATCGCCGCGGGCGTCAAGGGCGTCACCGAGGAGACCACGACGGGCGTGCTGCGCCTGGCGGAGTACTTCCGCAACGGCGTCCTGCCCTTCCCGGCCGTCAACGTCAACGACTCGGTGACGAAGTCGAAGTTCGACAACAAGTACGGCACCCGCCACTCGCTCATCGACGGCATCAACCGCGGCACCGACGTCCTCATCGGCGGCAAGACCGCCGTCGTCTGCGGCTACGGCGACGTCGGCAAGGGGTGCGCGGAGTCGCTGCGCGGCCAGGGCGCGCGGGTCGTCGTCACCGAGGTCGACCCGATCAACGCGCTGCAGGCGGCGATGGACGGCTTCCAGGTGCTGCGCCTGGAGGACGTCGTCGAGAGCGCCGACATCGTCGTCACGGCCACCGGCAACCGCGACGTCGTCATGGCCGCGGACATCGCGCGGATGAAGCACCAGGCGATCCTGGGCAACATCGGCCACTTCGACAACGAGATCGACATGGCCGGCCTGGCCCGCATCCCGGGCGTGGAGAAGGTCCAGATCAAGCCGCAGGTGCACGAGTGGCGCATCCCGGCCGCCGACGGCCGCCCCGCGCACAGCGTCATCGTGCTCTCCGAGGGCCGGCTGCTGAACCTGGGCAACGCGACGGGCCACCCGAGCTTCGTCATGTCGAACTCGTTCACCAACCAGGTGCTCGCCCAGATCGAGGTGTTCACCAAGCAGGACTCCTACCCCGTCGGGGTGCACGTGCTGCCCAAGCACCTGGACGAGAAGGTGGCCCGGCTGCACCTGGACGCCCTCGGCGTGCGGCTCACCGAGCTCACCAAGACCCAGGCCGACTACCTGGGCGTGGACGTGGCGGGCCCGTACAAGCCGGACAACTACCGCTACTGATCCGCTGACGCGCACCGACGCCCGGCGCCCCTCGGGGTGCCGGGCGTCGGTGCGTCCGGGAGGGACGAGATGACGCTGGACGAGGCCGCCGCGTGGGCCACGGTCCTCGGCGGGGTCGCGGTGCTCGCCGCGTTCGCGCGCGGCTGCTTCCAGGTCGCCGAGCGCTACCACCGGCGCGAGGTGCAGCGCTGGCAGAAGACCGAGGCCGGGCTGGACTCCGGGCGGCTGGTGTGGTGGCGCTGGGTGCGGGCGCGCTGGCGGCTGCTGTGGGCCACCGGCCGGCTGCGCACCCGCCGGGAGGGGCAGGGCTGACCCGGTGCCGCCCCCGCCCGCTCGACGTGCGGGCGGGCGCCGCAAGCCCGAGGATCTGGAGGTGGGCAATCCTCCTGCTGCGCGCAGCACTCCGTACCCCCTCGGCGCCACCGTGCGCGGGGCGGGCCTGAACGTCGCCGTCTACTCCGAGACCGCCGAGGCGGTCGACGTCGCCGTCTTCGACGACGACGGGAAGGAGACGACGCACCGCCTGACCGAGCGCTCCGGGCACGTCTTCCACGGCACCGTGCCCGGCGGGGTCGGGACCCGCTACGGCCTGCGCGTGCACGGCGAGTGGGAACCGGCCGAGGGCCTTCGGCACAACAGCGCCAAGCTGCTGCTCGACCCGTACGCGCGCGCCGTCGAGGGCCAGTGGGGCTCCGGCGAGGAGACCTTCGGGCACCGCTTCGCCGACCCATTGCAGCGCAACGACGACGACTCGGCGCCGTCGGTCCCGCGCGGGGTCGTCGTCGAGGAGTCCTTCGACTGGGGCGACGACGCCGCACCGCGCACGCCGCTGGAGGACACCGTCGTCTACGAGGTGCACGTCAAGGGGTTCACCAAGACCCACCCGGACGTGCCCGAGGAGATCCGCGGCACCTACGCCGGCCTCGCGCACCCCGCCGCGATCGAGCACCTGACGAACCTCGGCGTCACCGCCGTCGAGCTGCTGCCCGTGCACCAGTTCGTGCAGGACTCGCACCTGGCCGAGAAGGGCCTGCGCAACTACTGGGGCTACAACTCCATCGGGTTCTTCGCCCCGCACAACGAGTACAGCGCCTCCGGCGACGACGGCTCGCAGGTCGCCGAGTTCAAGCAGATGGTCAAGGCCCTGCACGCGGCGGGGCTGGAGGTCATCCTCGACGTCGTCTACAACCACACCGCCGAGGGCAACCACATGGGCCCGACGCTGTCGCTGAAGGGCATCGACAACGGCTCCTACTACCGCGTGGTGGAGGAGGAGCCGGAGAACTACTTCGACACCACCGGCACCGGCAACAGCCTCAACGTCTCCCACCCGGCGGCGCTGCAGCTGATCCTGGACTCGCTGCGGTACTGGGTGACCGAGATGCACGTCGACGGCTTCCGCTTCGACCTGGCCACCACGCTGACCCGCCAGTGGGGCGAGGCGCAGGTGCACAGCGCCTTCCTCGACATCGTCCACCAGGACCCGGTGCTGGCGCCGGTCAAGCTCATCGCCGAGCCGTGGGACACCCAGGGCTACCAGGTGGGCGGGTTCCCCGCCCGCTGGTCGGAGTGGAACGGCAAGTACCGCGACGACGTGCGCGACTTCTGGCGCGGCCAGGGGACCCTGGGGGCGCTCACCCAGCGCCTCACCGGCAGCCCGGACGTCTACGAGGCCGACCGCCGCTCCCCGCTGTGCAGCGTCAACTTCATCACCGCCCACGACGGGTTCACCCTGGCGGACCTGACGGCCTACGACGAGAAGCACAACGAGGCCAACGGCGAGGGCAACAACGACGGCGAGAGCGACAACCGCTCCTGGAACTGCGGCGCGGAGGGCCCCACCGACGACGAGGGCGTCACCGCGCTGCGCGAGCGCCAGCGGCGCAACCTGCTCACCACGCTGCTGCTGAGCCAGGGCGTGCCGATGATCCTCGGCGGTGACGAGCTCGGGCGCACCCAGGGCGGCAACAACAACGCCTACTGCCAGGACGACGAGATCTCCTGGTTCGACTGGGCCGCGGCCGACACCGCTCTGCTGGAGTACACCCGCGACCTGCTGCGGCTGCGGCGCGAGACGCCGGCGCTGCGCGGCAGGTGGTACCGCGGCAACGGCGAGGACGGCAGCGAGGACATGGTCCTGTCGCTGCGCGCCGACGGGCAGCCGATGAGCGAGGAGGACTGGGCCGACCCGGTCGCCAAGGCGTACGCGCTGCAGTTCGGCGCCGCCGCCTCCACGGCGGTGCTGCTGCTCGTCAACGCGGCCGAGACGCCGGTCGAGTTCGGCGTGCCCGCGGCCCCGCGCAGCCCGTGGCGGCTGGCGATGTCCTCCGACCCCGACCAGGAGGTCGGCCGCGACGTGGAGACGCTGCTCGTGGGGCCGCACTCGACGACGGTGCTGCGCTCGGCCTGAGGTCCGGCCGCCGGCAGCCGAGCGCCCGGTCACCCCCGCGCGGTGCGGGGGGTGACCGGGCGCTCGTGCAAGCCCGGGGGCGCGCGGTCGGTTCCGCGGCAGCGGTCCCCGCAGCGGTCAGGAGTGCGCGTCGACGGCCTCGAGGACGGCGTCGGCGACGGCCTGCGGCGCCAGCTCCGGCACCCAGTGGCCGATGCCGAGGGCCTGCCGGCGGAAGCTGCTCCCGCGCACGTGCGCGGCCGTGCCGAGCACGGCCGCGGGTGCGTAGAACGGGTCCTGCCGCCCGTGCAGGTAGGTGACGGGCACGTCGACGGGCCCGACGCGGCCGGCGTGCGGCAGCGCCCGGTACCAGTCCAGCGCCGCCGTCAGCCGTCCCGGCTCGCCCATCCGGTGCGCGTACCCGCGGGCCAGGTCGGCGGGCAGCCCGCTGCGCTGCAGGCTCGCCGACAGCAGGCGGCCGCCACCGGCCAGCAGCAGCCGCTCGGGCAGCAGGGGCAGCTGGAAGGCGGCGACGTAGGTGGAGCGCACGGCCTGCGTGGAGGTCAGCACCGCCGACTGGAAGGCGGCCGGGTGCGGCTGCGACAGGGCCGTCAGCGCGCTGACGCGCTCGGGGAACCAGGCCGCCAGGGCCCAGGCCACCACCCCGCCCCAGTCGTGGCCCACGACGTGCGCCCGCGGTGCCCCCGCCGCGTCGAGCAGGGCCACCGCGTCCGCGACGAGCTCGCGCAGCGCGTAGTCGCGCCGCTGCGCGGGGCGGGCGCCGGGGGAGTAGCCGCGCTGGTCGGGCACGAGCACCCGCAGCCCCCGCGCGGTCAGCAGCGGGAGCACCCCCGCGTAGGCCGCGGAGTCCTGCGGGAAGCCGTGCAGGCACAGCACGACCTCGCCGTCGGCGGGGCCGGCGTCGACGACGTCGAAGCGCAGCCCGCCGCGGGCGAAGGCGTCCACCGGCGCCGCCGGGTCAGCGCCCGAGCGTGGGCAGCGAGGGCAGCAGGCCCTTGACGACCTCGGAGGCCTTCTGCTGCTCGCCCTGCTGCGCGCCCAGGACCAGCAGCGTGCCGGTGAGGACGGGGATGGCCCACTGCAGCAGCTTCAGCTGCTTCATGGCCTTGGCCTGCTCCGCGGGGGTCTCCGGGGCCGGGTCGACGCCGGAGTTCGCGGGGGCCTTGGAGTCCTTGCCCAGGCGGGCCCCCTGCGAGCCCGAGTACGCCGTGACGCCCATGGCGGCCAGCGTGAGGGCGCCCTTGACGAGCGTGTTGCCGCGGGTGCCGGACTGCCCGACGACGCGGCCCTTGTTGCCGGCGATGAGGGCGATGCCGCCGACGGCGTGCACGGCGATCGCGGCGGCGTTGACCGGGGCCCACTTCGCCCAGCCGACCGTCGCGACGTGCGTGCGGTCGGAGGGGTCGGCGACGGCGGCGGAGGCGCCGTTGAGGCCGACGGCGCCGAACAGCGAGCCGCCGAACCAGGCGGCCAGGCCCAGGTCGTGCATGGAGCGGATGACGGTCTGACGTTCTGCCACGGCGGGGTTCTCCTCGTGATCGTGCCGATCGGTGTCCCGGAGTCCTACCCGCTCCGCGCGCCTCCAACCGTCGGCGTCCCGGACGTGGTCGGCGTCACTCCCGGGTCACGTCCGGGGTCGCGTCCGGGGTCGCGTCCGGGTCGCGCCGGGACGGTGGCGGGCGGTGTCAGCCCCGCCCGATCGAGCGCTGCAGCTCGGCGGTGCGCGCCTGCCGGCGCTCCAGGCGCACGAGCTCGCGGTCGCGCCGCTCGGCGAGGACGGCGGTGAGGAAGCGCTCGGGGTCGGTGCCGGCCGGTGGTGGCGGGGACACCCGCGTGGAGAGGGCGTCGGCCAGCGAGAGGCCGAGCGCGGTGCGCGAGGCGGGGTTGAGCGAGGAGCGCCGCGCGAGGAACTGCCGGGCCGCCACGACCGTCGCGTCCGGCAGCCGGCCGATGTCGGCGGTGCGCGCCCAGCCCGCCAGCTCCGGCGGCACCGGCGGCAGCGGCACGTGCCGGGCCGCCGTGCGCTCGCGCACCACGTAGGTGCCGGCCAGCAGGTCGCCGATCCGCTTGCCGCGGGCGGTGACCAGCGCGCAGAGGATGGCCGGGCTGCCGAAGGTGCCCCACAGCTCGAAGAGGCCGGCGAGGCCGCGGGCCAGGGAGTGCCGGAAGCGCACCGGCCCGCCGTCGTCGCGCACGACCCGCACGCCCATGACGAGCTTGCCGACCGTGCGCCCGCGGGTGGCGGTCTCCACCGCCACCGGCAGGCCCACCAGGCACAGGACCGTGATCGCCGTCAGCACGGCCGTGCGGGCGGCCTCGTCGGTCTGCGACAGCAGCGCCGAGGCGCCCCACAGGGCCGCTCCCAGCACGAGCCCGACGATGACCGCGTCGAGGACCGCGGCGAGCATGCGCGAGGCGAACGAGGCCGCCCGCAGGCCGAGGACGACGGCCTCGCCGGTGACGACGTCGCCGACCGGCTCACCCGCGGGAACGCTCACCCGCCCACGGTACCGACGGCCGCCGCCCCCGGGCCCCTACCCTGGGCCGGTGGACGTCGACGCCTTCCGGGCCGTGCACGAGCAGGAGTGGGCGCGGCTGCGGGCCCTGGTGGCCACCCGGCACCTGTCCGGCGCGCAGGCCGACGAGCTCGTCGTCCTCTACCAGCGCACCGCCACGCACCTGTCCTCGCTGCGCTCGGCGCAGTCGGAGCCGGTGCTGCTCGACGAGCTGTCGACGCTGCTCGTGCGCGCCCGCGCCCGGCTCACCGGCTCCCGCTACACCGCCTGGCGCCAGGTGCGGCACTTCGCGGTGCGGGGGCTGCCGGCCGCGCTGTGGCGGGTGCGGTGGTGGGCGCTGGGCGCGGCCGCGGCGAGCACGCTGCTGGCCGTCGCCGCGGGCGTGTGGATGGCCGGCAACCCGGCCGCCCAGGCCAGCCTCTTCGGGTCCGACGAGGACGTCCGCCGCCTCGTCGAGTCCGACTTCGCGGGCTACTACACCGAGTACGGCAACGCCTCGTTCGCCGGGCGGGTGTGGACCAACAACGCCCTCGTGGCGGCCACCTGCATCGTGCTGGGCGTCACCGGGGTGTTCGTCGTGTACGCCCTGGCGCAGAACGCGCTCAACGTCGGCCTGCAGGGCGGGCTGCTCATCGAGCACGGGCGCGGGGAGCTGTTCTTCGGGCTCATCCTGCCGCACGGCCTGCTGGAGCTGACCGCCGTCTTCGTCGCCGCCGGCGCCGGCCTGAAGCTGTTCTGGTCGTGGGTGGCGCCCGGTGCGCGCAGCCGCGCCCAGGCGCTGGCCACCGAGGGGCGCGCGATGGTCGGCGTCGCCCTCGGGCTGGTGTTCGTGCTCTTCGTCTCCGGCCTCGTCGAGGGCTTCGTGACGCCCTCGCCGCTGCCCACGTGGGCGCGCATCGGCATCGGCGCCCTCGCGCTGGCCGCCTTCCTGGCCTACGTGGTGCTGCTGGGCCGCCCGGCGGCCAGGGCGGGCGAGACCGGTGACCTGGAGGCCCGCTACGCCGGGGACGCCGTGCCCGTCAGCGGCTGACGGCGCCCGCGCCGCAGGTGCGGCGTCCGGTGGCCAGCCCCCCGGCCACCGGACGCGACACCGCGTTCCCCCCTGCGCGTCCGGCCGCGCTCGGTAGCCCCCCGGCTCGAGCGCGTCCCCCCGGACGCACACACCACATCGCGCGCACCCGTGCGGGCGTTACACGTGGTCCGCGAGGGAGCTGCGGGACCGCCCGGGCGGGGCGGTGCTCTCGCGCACCACGAGCCGGTGCGGGACGACGATCCGCTGGGCGGGGGCGCTGCTGCGCCTCTCGATCCGGTCGGCCAGGCACTGCAGGGCGCGCTCGGCGATCTGCTCCTTGTCCGGTGCCACCGTCGTCAGCGAGGGCGTGGCGTAGCGGCCGTCCTCGACGTCGTCGAAGCCGGCGACCGCGAGGTCCTGCGGCACCCGCAGCCCCCGCACCCAGGCGGCGCGCTGCACGCCCAGGGCCAGCTGGTCGCTGAAGCAGAAGACCGCGTCGGGCCGCTGCGGGCGCTCCAGCAGCACCTCCAGGGCGCGGGCCCCCGCGGCGCGGTGCAGCGTCGCGGTGGGCACCTCCAGGCCGGGGTCGGCCGGCAGCCCGGCCTCGGCCAGCGCGCGGCGGTGGCCGAGCAGGCGCTGGGCGGCGGTGCCGTTGGACAGGTGCGGCTGCACGCCGACGGCGGCGATGCGGGTGCGCCCGGTGGCCAGCAGGTGCGAGGTCACCGCGTGGGCGGCGGCGACGTTGTCGACCGTGACGTGGTCGGCGGCGCCGCCGGCCTCGCGCTCGCCGAGGACGACGAGCGGGCGCTCGCCGGCGTGGTGGGTCAGCTCCTCGGGCGGCAGCGCCCACGGGCTGACGACGAGGCCGTCGAGGACGCGGCCGCCGCTGCCGGACAGCAGCCGGCGCTCGCCCTCGGCGGTGCCGCCGGTCTGGTCGATGAGGACGGTCCAGGAGCGGGGGGCCGCGGCCCGCACGAGCAGCCCGGCCAGCTCGGCGAAGTAGGGGGAGTCCAGCTCGGGGACGAGCAGGCCGACGACGCCCGTGCGCCCGCCGCGCAGCTGGCGGGCGGCCAGGTTGGGGCGGTACTGCACCTCGTCGAGGACCTGCTGCACGCGCGCGCGGGTGGCCGGGGCGACGGGGCCGGTGCCGCTGACGACGTTGGAGACCGTCCGCACGGAGACGCCCGCCCGCGCTGCGATCTCCCGCAGGTTCGCCACCGCGCCGCTCCTCCCGTCCGTGCCGGCCGCTGCGGCGATCGTGCCACGGGCGGTGGCGCGGGATCCGCACCGGGGGTTGCCACGTGGCATGCCACGTTGCAACATGGAGGTCCGAGCACTCGACGAGGAGGCCCCAGCGATGACGACGAACACCGACCCCACCACCGCGAGCACCACCAGCACGGGCACCGGCGCGGGCGACGGCGCCCCCGGCGTGCAGGAGCTGGTCGAGACCCTCTACCGGGACGGGATCGTGGCCCGCAAGGGCGCCTTCACCCCCGAGTGGGCCGACCGGATGCGCGAGGACGTCGAGGCCGCCTTCGAGGAGGCGCGCTCGCGCCCCGACGGCGCGGTGGGCCGCGGCCCGAACCGCTACTACGTGGAGATCCACCCCGAGCAGCTGCGCGGGTTCGTCGACCTCGTCGACCACCCGTGGGTGCGCGAGCTGTGCACCGCCGTCCTGGGGGAGGACTACGAGATCGTCGAGCTCGGCTTCGACATCCCCTTCGCCGGCGCCGTCAACCAGCCCTGGCACCGCGACTTCCCCGCCCCGCGGGAGACCCGCGAGGAGCGGCGCCTGACCTCCCTGGCCTTCAACCTCACCGCGGTGGACACCGAGGAGGACATGGGCCCCTTCGAGGTCGCCCCCGGGACCCAGTTCGACGACGGCACCGGCTTCGACCACGGGATGTTCCCGCCCAAGTCGCTGTACCCGCGCTTCGAGGAGCGCGCCGTGCGCAAGTACCCCCGCCGCGGCGACATCTCCGCCCGCTCCGCGCTGACCATCCACCGCGGCACGAAGAACTTCTCCGACAAGCCCCGCCCCGTGCTCGTCCTCGGCGTCGACGCCCCCGGCGCCGGCAACGCCGAGCACCACGACATGGCGGTGACGAAGGGGTACTGGAACTCCCTGCCCGAGCGGGTCAAGGCGCACCTGAAGTGCCCCGTCGTCGACGAGCTGACGCCCATCACGCAGAAGCACACCATCGAAGGCCTCGTGATGGGGGAGGCGTGAGCCGCAGCACCCCGGTCACCCGCACCCCGGCGCCCGCCACCGCGGGCGCCGGGGCGCGCCAGCCCCGCCTCGTGCACGCCGTGGCCGCGGTCTCCGCCCTCGGCGGTCTGCTGTTCGGCTACGACACCGGGATCATCTCCAGCGCGCTGCTGTTCCTGGCCCGCGACTTCGACCTGTCCGCGCGGGCGCAGGAGGTCGTCGTCAGCGCCATCCTCGTCGGCGCCATGGCCGGCGCCGTCGGCGGCGGCGCCCTCTCCAACAGGTTCGGGCGCCGGCGCGTCGTCATGGTCGTCGCCGTCGTCTTCGGCGTCGGCGCGGTCGCCGCCGCCCTCGCGCCGGGCACGGCCTCGCTCGTGGCGGCCCGCTTCGTCCTCGGCCTCGCCGTGGGCGGCGCCTCGGCGATGGTCCCCGTCTACATCGCGGAGATGGCGCCGCCGGGCATCCGCGGCCGGCTCATGGTGCTCTTCCAGCTCATGGTCGCCATCGGCCAGCTCATCGCCTACGTCACGGGGTACCTGCTCGCCGGCAGCGGCGGGTGGCGCTGGATGTTCGCGATCGCCGTCGTCCCGGCGGTGGTGCTGCTCGTCGGCATGACCCGCCTGCCGGAGAGCCCGCGCTGGCTCGTCGAGGCCGGCCGGGTCGAGCAGGCGCGGGCGGTGCTCGCCCGGCTGCGCCGCCCCGAGGACGACGTGGACGCGGAGGTCGCGGAGATCCGCGGCGTCCAGGACCGGCTGCCCGGCAACCCCTGGCGCGAGCTGCGCCGGGCCTGGATCCGCCCCGCCCTGGTGGCCGCGCTCGGGATCGCGATGTTCTCCCAGCTCACCGGCATCAACGCCGTCGTCTACTACGCCCCGACCGTGCTGACGGACGCGGGTTTCGGCGACTCCGTCGCCCTGCTCACCGGCATCGGCATCGGGGTGATGCTCGTGGCCGCCGGGATCACCGGCGCGCTGCTCGTCGACCGCATCGGCCGCCGCCGCATCCTGCTGCTGCTCATGCCGGGCTCGGCGCTGGCGATGGGCGTGCTGGCCCTGGCCTTCCTGCCGCAGCAGGTCTCGCCGACCCAGCAGTGGGTCATCGTCGCCGCGCTGTTCGCCTACATCGGGCTCAACGGCGTCAGCATGCAGTCGGTCGTCTGGCTGCTCGGCCCGGAGATCCTGCCGCTGGCGGTGCGGGGGCCGGCCACCAGCCTCGCGGCCGTCACGCTGTGGGGCTTCGACCTGCTCATCGCCGTCACGGCCCTCACCGCCGTGGACACCATCGGGCGCACCGCCACGTTCGGTGTCTACGCGCTGATGAACGTGCTGTGCATCGCCTTCGTCGTGCGGTGGGTCCCCGAGCCCAAGGGCCGCAGCCTCGAGCAGATCGAGCGGGCGCTGCGCCGGCCGGGCCGCTTCCCCGCCGAGCTCGCGGCGATCGAGGCCGAGGACGCGCACCCGCGCGTGCGCTGAGCCGCCGCGGGCGCCCGGCCGGACCCACCGCCCGGCCGGGCGCCTGTCACCCGCCGGCGCTGCCCAGCAGGCTGCGCGTCAGCGCCTCCGCGTCCGAGAGCAGCTCGTCGAGGGCCGCGCGGACGTCGTCGTCACCCACCTCGTGCCCGGCCTCGGCGGCCACCAGCACGGCCCGGCGCAGCAGCTCCTTGGCGAAGCTGGCCGTGACGCCCGCCGTGCGGGCGGCCGCCTCGTCGAGCACGGCGCCGGAGACGGGCAGCCCGCGCGCGTAGAGGCGGAACAGCGCCCGGCGGGCCGGCTCGTCCGGCAGCGGCACCTCGACCGCCAGGTCCACCCGGCCCGGGCGCTGCGCCAGCGCCCGCTCCAGCAGGTCCACGCGGTTGGTCGTCAGCAGGAACGCCACGTCCGCGTCGCCGTCCAGGCCGTCCATCGCGTCCAGCAGCTGGAACAGCAGCGGCCGCTCCCCGGGGTGCACCCCGCGGTCCTCGGCCACGAGGTCGCAGTCCTCCAGCACGACGATCGCCGGCTGCATGGCCCGGGCCAGGTGCGCCGCGACCGTCACCAGCCCCAGCGCCTGCCCGGACAGCAGGACGACCGTGCTGCCCTCGGCGCGCCCGACGAGGTGGCGCACGGTGAGCGTCTTGCCGGTGCCGGGCGGGCCGTACAGCAGCACCCCGCGCTTGAGGTGCTGCCCCGCGCCGGCCAGCCGCCCGGCGTGCGCGCCGACGCCGACGACGTGCCGGGCGATGCGCTCCAGCGACCCCTCGGGCAGGACGACGTCCTCGGCCGCCACCGCGGGCCGGCGCAGGAAGGTGATGCCGGAGTTGCTGTGGTGCTCGAAGGGCGAGCCGGAGAAGGAGAGCACCTGCCCGCGCAGCACGCTGCGCTCGACCATGAGCCGGCGGACCTCGGCGATGAAGGCGGCGACGACCTCCTCCTGCGCGCCCGCGACCTCGGCGCCGGAGGGGTAGGAGCTGTGCAGGTGCGCCCGGCGCTGCAGCACGGCCAGCGGGTGGCCGTCCCAGCGCAGCAGCCGCACCCCGAAGCCGACGGCCCGGCGCGTGCTGTCCGGCCCGGTCGGCAGGTTCACCCGGTCGACGGCGCCGAGGCCGAAGCGCGCGAACTGCCCGGCCAGCAGGTCGGAGAAGCCGTGGTGGCCGCGCTGCTCGCCGCCGCCGACGCCGACGACCTCCTCGCCGCCGCCGGCCTCGGCGAGCAGCGCCAGCGCGGTGTCGAGGTCCACGAACTGGTGGTCGGGCACCTCCTCGCGCACGACGGGCACCTGCGCCGCCGGCACGCCCAGGTGCGCGCTGACCACGTCGGCGATCTGCGGGGCGTCCGCCTCGGCGTCCGCGGCGGCCGAGTGCACGACGTCCTCGAGGAAGCGGCGCACGGAACGGGCGAGCCCGCGGGTCTCGGGATCCATGCCGTGATCGTGGCGGGGCGCGGGCCGCCGCGCCAGGGGGTTCCGGGACCGCGCGGCCGGCCGGGCACCGGCAGGGGCGAGGGGGCGCGCCGGGTCAGCGGTCCCGGCCGGTGAGCTCCTGCGCAGCGGCAGCGCCCTGCGGGAGGCCCGCCGGACGGGACCACGCCTGCCACAGCCGGGCGTAGCGCCCGCCCAGGGCCAGCAGCTCGGCGTGCGTGCCGAGCTCGGCGATCCGCCCCTCGGCCATCACCGCGATCCGGTCGCAGGCCGCGGCCTGGCTGAGCCGGTGCGCCACGACGAGGGCGGTGCGGCCGCGCACGACGGCCCCGGCGGCCTGCTCCAGCTCGCGGGCCCCGGCGCTGCCGGCCTCGGCGGTGGCCTCGTCCAGGACGACGACGGGCGGGTCGCGCAGCACCAGCCGGGCCAGCGCCAGCTGCTGGGCGCGGGCCGGGGACAGCGCCAGCTCGCCGGGGCCGACGCGCGTGCCGAGCCCGTCGGGCAGGGCGCTGACCCAGTCGTCGGCGCCGACGGCGCGCAGCGCGTGGTGCACCTGCTCGTCGGTGGCGCCGGGCCGGGCCAGGGTGAGGTCCTCGCGCAGGGTCCCGGTGAACACGTGCGACTCCTGGGCGATGACCCCGATCCGCTCGCGCACCGACTCGGCGTCCAGGGCGCTCAGCGGCACGCCGCCCGCCGGGCCGGTCAGCTCCACGGTGCCGGCGGTCGCGGGCAGGACCCCGCCGACGATCGCGGCCAGCGTCGTCTTGCCGGCCCCGCTCTCCCCGACGACGGCCAGCGAGGTGCCCGCCGGCACCTCGACGTCGATCCCGCGCAGCACCAGCGGCGCGTCGGGGCCGTCGGCGTAGGAGTGCCGCACACCGCGCACCACGATCCCCGCGCCGGTGCGCGGGGCGGCGGCCAGCGCGACCGGGTCGGCGGGCGGCTGCGCGGGCAGGTCGACGACCCCGACGAGCCGGTTCAGCGCCGCCGCGGCCCGGGAGACCTCGTCGAAGGAGAGCAGCAGCACGCCCAGCGGCCCGAAGAGGCGGTGGAAGAGCAGGGCGGCCGCCGTGACGGCCCCGACGGTGACGGCGTCGGCGCGCACGAGCTGGAAGCCGGTGAGCAGCAGCGCCGACAGCCCGAGCGCCTCGGCGCCGTTCATCGACATCGAGAACCGCGCGAACGTGCCCAGCGCGGCCCGCGAGGCGCCGACGGTGCGGGCCGAGGCGGCCCGCACGCGCTCGCCCTGCAGGTCGGACATGCCGTACGCGTGGACGGTGGAGGCCCCGTGCAGCGACTGCAGGAGGACCTGCGAGCGCTGCGCGGCCACGGCCCGCTCGCGCGCGTACAGCGGTCCCGCCTTCGGCAGGTACCAGCGCAGGCTCGTGGCGTAGACCGGGAAGACGACGCAGAAGGCCAGCGCCAGCCGCCAGTCCAGCGACAGGAAGCCGACCGCGGACAGCACCACCGTGACCAGCGAGGTCAGCACGTTCGCGCCGAGCTGGACCGAGCCGGTGAACAGCTCGACGTCCTCGGTGACCCGGGAGGCCACGTCGCCGGAACCGGCCCGCTCCAGCAGGCGCGGGTCCATCCGCAGCGAGCGGTCGACGACGCGCTCGCGCAGGTCCGCGGCCACGCTCGCCCCGAGCCGCTCGGCGTCCCGGCGGGCCAGCGCCGTGGTGAGCGCTGTCAGCACCGCGACCACCGAGAGCTGGACGAGCAGCGGCGCCAGCGGCTGCCCGGCCCGCACCACGTCGACGGCCCGGCCCAGCAGCAGCGGGAGCACGACCGTCCCGGCGCTGGAGGCGGTGGTCGTGGTCAGGGCGAGCGCCAGCTCCCCGGGGTGGGCCGCGGCCGTGCGCCACAGCACCGCGGCGCTGCGCCGGCCCGGCGCGACGGGCAGCGCGGTGGACGCGGGGGTGGGTGGGGTGGTGGGCGGGGTGGTGCTCACCGGGCCACCGCCGCGGCGTAGTCGGGGTCGGCGAGCAGCTCGGCGTGGGTGCCGGTGGCGTGCCGGCCCGCACCGGTCAGCAGCACGACGCGGTCGCAGCGCGAGAGCAGCAGCGGCGAGGAGGTGATGAGCACCGTGGTGCCGTGCCCGGCGCGCAGCCGGCGCACGCCGGCCGCGACGCGGTCCTCGGTGACGGCGTCCAGCGCCGTCGTGGGGTCGCGCAGCACGAGGAGCTCCCGGTCGGCGGCCAGGGCGCGGGCCAGGCCGATGCGCTGGCGCTGGCCGCCGGAGAAGTTGCCGCCGCCGTCGGCCAGCGCGGTGCCCAGCTCCGTCGGGGCGGCCGCGGCCTCCAGCGCGTCGGCCAGCGCGACGCCGCGGCCGGGCGGGACGGGCCCGGAGGCCAGCGCGTCGGCGAGGGTGTCGCCCAGCAGGTGGGTCTCGGCGGGCTCGACCAGCGTGCCGCCGGCCCCGCCGGCGCCCTCGAAGGCCTGCGTGAGCGCGTCGGCGGTGGCGGTGTCGGTCGTGACGACCCCCAGGACCTCACCGGGGACCGGCTGCGGCTGCCCGGGGTGCGGGCGGGCCTCGGCGCGGGGCCGGGCCGGCGGCGCCAGCAGGGTGACGATCCGGCGCGCGCTGGCGCGCGAGACGGCCAGCTGCTGCACGCAGGCGCTGACGTTGCGGACGGGGTCGGCCAGGAAGCTGGCCATCCCGACGACGGTGACGAACTCGCCGACGTCCAGCCGCCCGCGCGCCACGAACGCCCCCGCGACGCCGGCCGTCGCGACGAGGACGGCCCCGGTGGCCAGGGTGCTCACCCCGACGACGACGGAGGTGGCACCGGCCGCCCCCACCGCGGCCCGGCGCGAGAGGGCGCTGGCCAGGTGGTAGCGGCGGACGGCCTCCGGCACGCCCCCGAAGCCGCGCAGCGGGCGCAGCCCGGCGAGCAGGTCGGCCGCGACGGCCGCGGCCAGGCCCGCGCTGCGCTGGCGGTCGTGCACGCGGGCCTCCAGGCGCGGGGCGAGGGCCTGCAGCCCCAGGACGAGCACGGGGACGGCCACCAGCAGCCCCAGCCCGAGCGCGACGTCGATGCGCAGCAGCACGACGGCGGCCACGACCATCCCGAAGCAGCCCGAGGCCAGGAAGCTCACCAGGCCCAGCGCCTCGGCCGCGTGCCGGGTGTCGGAGGTCGCCACCGACAGCGCGTCCCCCACCTGCCGCTCGCGCAGGACGGCGGGGTCGCGCAGGACCGCGCGGGCCACCGCGGTGCGCAGGGAGTGGGCCTCCTCGAACTCGGCGCGGTCGACCACCAGGAACGCGTACGTCCCGGCGCTGGTCAGCAGGGCGAACAGGACCAGGACGCCCACCACGGAGACGGCGATCGCCCGGACGTCACCGGTGGACACGGCCCGGTCCACGGCCAGGCCGATCGCGACGGGCACCAGGGCCTCGCAGGTCTGGTGGACCATCGAGGACCCGCAGCCGACGGCGACCGGGCGGCGGTGTCGACGCAGGACGTCGAGGACGGGGCGGGAGGACACGTGAGGGGAGCCTAATCGGGGGTCGCGGTGCGCGGGGACGGGTCCGGCTCAGTCGACCTCGGCCGCGGCCCCGGTGAACTGGGCCGCGTGCAGGCGCGCGTACGCGCCGCCGGCGGCCACCAGCTCCGCGTGCCGCCCCTGCTCCACGACCCGGCCGGCCTCCATGACGAGGATGAGGTCGGCGTCGCGGACCGTCGAGAGCCGGTGCGCGATGACCAGGCTCGTGCGGTCCCGGCGCAGGGCCGCCATCGCCTGCTGCACCACCCGCTCGGTGCGGGTGTCCACCGAGCTGGTCGCCTCGTCCAGCACCAGCACCTGCGGTCGGGCCAGGTACGCGCGGGCGATGGTCACCAGCTGCTTCTCCCCGGCGCTGATGCGCCCGGCGTCGTCGTCCACGAGCGTCTCGCAGCCGTCGGGCAGGGTGGCCACGACGGTGTCGACCGAGGCGGCCCGCGCGGCCTCGCGGACCTCCTCCGGCGTCGCCGAGGGCCGCGAGTAGGCGATGTTCTCCGCGATCGTGCCCGCGAACAGCCACGTGTCCTGCAGCACGATCGCCGCCCGCGAGCGCAGCGCCTGCCGCGACATCGTCGCGGTGTCCACCCCGTCGAGCAGGATGCGGCCGGAGTCCAGCTCGTAGTACCGCAGCAGCAGGTTCACCAGCGTCGTCTTGCCCGCCCCCGTCGGCCCCACGATCGCCACCGTGTGACCGGGTTCGGCGACGAACGACAGGTCCTCGATGAGCGGGACGTCGGGGGAGTAGCGGAACGACACGTGCTGGAACTCGATCCGCCCCGGGCCGGAGGGTTCCGGGCCGTCGACCGGGTCCGGCGTCATCTCCGGGGCGTCGAGGACCTCGAACACCCGCTCGGCCGAGGCGACCCCGGACTGCAGCAGGTTCGCCATCGACCCCAGCTGCGCCAGCGGCTGGGTGAACTGCCGGGAGTACTGCACGAACGCCTGCACCCCACCGATGGTGATCGACCCGCTCGTCACCATGGTCGCGCCCACCACGGCGATCGCGACGTACACGAGGTTCCCGATGAGCATCGTCGAGGGCATGATCGTCCCGGACAGGAACTGCGCCCCGGCGCTGGCCTCGTACAGCTCGGCGTTCTTCGCCGCGAACCGGGCCCGGACCTCCTCGCGGCGGCCGAATGCGGTGACGACGTCGTGGCCGGTGAAGGCCTCCTCGATCTGCGCGTTCAGCGCCCCCGTCTGGCGCCACTGGCCGGCGAACAGCGGCTGCGACCGCTTCGCGATGAGCGCGACGACGACCAGCGTCAACGGCACCGCGACCAGCGCCAGCAGCGCCAGCCGCCCGTCGATGGTGAACATCATGACGACGACGCCGACCACGGTCAGCGCCGACACCAGCGCCTGCGACACCGTCTGCTGCAGGCTCTGGGAGATGTTGTCGATGTCGTTCGTCACGCGCGAGAGCAGCTCCCCGCGCGGGGTGGAGTCGACGTGCGACAGCGGCAGGCGGTGGATCTTCGCCTCGACGTCGGCGCGCAGCCGGAACACCGTGCGCTGCACGATGCGGTTCAGCAGAAGCCCCTGCAGGAACGAGCCGAGCGCGGAGGCCACGCAGACGACCACGACCAGCAGGACGGTGCGTTCCAGCCCGCCGCGGTCCAGGGGCTGCCCGCCGAACGCGGCCCGCACCACGTAGTCCGTCGCGTCGCCCAGCAGCCGCGGGACCAGGACGGTCAGCACGACGCTGGCGACCGCCAGCACCAGGACCACGGCCAGCCGGGCCGCGTCGGGCCCCATCCGCCCCAGCAGCCGCTTCGCCGACGGCCCGAACGTCACCGCCTGCTGCGGGGGCGCCCCGCCCATCCGCATCGGCCCGCCGCGCCCGCTCACGCGTCCACCTCCAGCTGGCTCGAGGCGATCTCCTGGTACGTCGGGCACGTCTCGAGCAGTTCGGCGTGGGTGCCGCGGCCGACGACCCGCCCGCCCTCCAGGACGACGATGTCGTCGGCGCCGACGATGGTCGAGACCCGCTGCGCGACCACGAGGACCCCCGAGGAGGGCAGGTCCCGCGCCAGCGCCGCCCGCAGCCGGGCGTCGGTGGCGGTGTCCAGCGCCGAGAACGCGTCGTCGAACACGAGCACCGCCGGGTCCTGCACCAGCAGCCGCGCGATCGACAGCCGCTGCCGCTGCCCGCCGGAGACGTTCGTCCCGCCCTGGGAGATCGGCGCCTGCAGGCCCTCGGGCCGCTCGGCCACGAAGTCCGCGGCCTGCGCGGTGCGCAGCGCGGCCCACAGCTCCTCGTCGGTGGCGCCGGGCCGGCCGAACCGCAGGTTGGAGGCGACGGTGCCGGCGAACAGGTACGGCCGCTGCGGGACCAGGCCGACGCGGCGGCGCAGGTCCGCGTCGGCGAGGCGGCGCACGTCGACGCCGTCGAGCAGGACCGCGCCCGAGGTCGCGTCCGCCAGTCGCGCCGCCAGGCCCACCACGGTCGTCTTGCCCGAACCGGTCGAGCCGATGAGGGCCGTCGTGCGGCCGGGGACCACCTCGAAGCTGACCCGGTCCAGCACGGGGCGGTCCGCACCGGGGTAGCTGAAGGAGACCTCGCGGAACTCCAGGCGCCCCGGCCCGGCCGGGACCGCGGGGACCTCCGGCTCGTGCACGCTGGAGGGGGTCCGCAGGACCTCCTGGATGCGGCCGGCCGAGACGGCCGCGCGCGGGCCCACGACGGCCAGGAACGTCGTCATCATCACGCCCGTGAGGATCTGCACGAGGTAGGTCAGGAACGCGGTGAGCGAGCCGACCCCCAGTTCGCCGCTCTCGACCCGGCCGGCCCCGAACCACACCACCGCCGCGCTGGCGAGGTTCATCACCAGCAGCACGAACGGGAAGACGAGCGCGAACAGCCGCCCGGCCCGCAGGGCGACGTCGGTCAGGTCCTCGTTGGCCTGCGCGAACCGCGCCTGCTCGGCCTCCTCGCGCACGAAGCCGCGCACGACGCGCAGACCCGTCAGCTGCTCGCGCAGCACCCGGTTCACGGTGTCGATCCGCTGCTGCAGCTGCCCGAACAGCGGGCCGAGGCGGACCATGACCAGGGCCGTCCCGGCCACCAGCACCGGCACCGCGACGACGACGAGCCAGCTGAGCCCGACGTCCTCGCGCAGCGCCATGACCACGCCGCCCACGCACAGGAGCGGCGCCGAGACGATCATCGTGCAGGTCATCAGGACGAGCACCTGCACCTGCTGGACGTCGTTGGTCGCGCGGGTGATGAGCGAGGCGGCGCCGAAGCGCCCCACCTCGGCCCTGGAGAAGGACAGGACGTGCTCGAAGACGGCCGCGCGCACGTCGCGGCCCAGCGCCATCGCCGCCCGGGCCCCGCACCAGACGGCGGCGATGGTGGCGACGACCTGGAGCAGCGTGACCGCCAGCATCAGCGCGCCCAGGCGCCGGATGAGCGCGGTGTCCCCGGTGGCGACGCCCTCGTCGATGACGTCGGCGTTCAGCCGCGGCAGGTGCAGCGAGGCTGTCGTCTGCAGGACCTGCAGCACGAGGACCGCGACCAGCAGCCGGCGGTGCGGGCGCAGGTGCTCGCGCAGGAGGGTGGACAGCACGGGAGCCAGGTCTAGCAGCCCGGCCGCGCGGGGTCACCGGACTTTCGTGTCCCGACCGAACCGCTCGCGCTCACAACCTCCCGGCGGCCTTCAGCGCCAGGTACCGGTCGGCCAGCGCGGGCGCCAGCCCCTCCGGCTCGGCGTGCACGACCTCCACGCCCAGGCGGGCCAGCAGCTGCGCGGTGCGGTCGCGCTCGGCCGTGGCCGCCTCGGCCGCGGCCGCCGCGTACACCTGCTCGGCGTCCGCGCGCCCGTGCGCCAGCGCCTGCAGCGCCGGGTCGTCCACGGCCGCCAGGACCACGGTGTGCCGCGTCACCAGCTGCTCCAGCGCCGTCAGCAGCCCGGAGTCCAGCACGGAGGTGTCCAGCGCCGTCAGCAGCACCACCAGCGAGCGCTGGCGGGCGCTCGTGCGCACCTCGGTGGCCACCGCGTCCCAGTCGGCCTCCACCAGCGAGGGCTCCAGCGGCGCCAGCGCCTCCACCAGCGCCGGCAGCAGGTCCCCGCGGGTGCTGCCGCGCACCCGGGCCCGCACCCGCCGGTCGTGGGCGATGAGGTCGACCCGGTCGCCGGCGCGCGCCGCGAGCGCCGCGGTCAGCAGCGCCGCCTCGATCTGCGCGTCCAGGCGCACCGCGATCAGCCCGGCGTCCTCCAGCCGCGCCGCGGAGGTGCGGGAGGTGTCGACGACCAGCAGCACCCGCCGGTCGCGCTCCGGCCGCCAGGTGCGCACGACGACGGCCTGCCGGCGCGCGGTCGCCCGCCAGTCGATGGAGCGCACGTCGTCGCCGTCGACGTAGTCGCGCAGCGCGTCGAACTCCGTGCCCTGGCCGCGGTGCAGCACCGCGCTGCGCCCGTCCAGCTCGCGCAGCCGCGCCAGCCGCGAGGGCAGGTGGCGGCGCGAGGTGAACGGCGGCAGCACCCGCAGCCGCCCCGGCAGCGGCACCGAGCGCTGGCGGGCCACCAGCCCCAGCGGCCCCAGCGAGCGCACCGTGACCCGGTCCGCCGAGCGGTTCCCGCGCCGCGTGGGCACGAGCACCGTCGTCAGCCGCCGCCGCTCCCCGGCGGGCAGGTCCAGCGCGTGCCGCTCCCCGCGCGCACCCGCCGACGGCTGCCAGGCGTCGCGCAGCACCCCGCGCACCCGCCGGGTGCCGGCGTTCTGCACGACGAGCTCGCTCTCGCGCGGCTCGCCCAGGCGCACCGCCGGCAGCGGCGCGCGCTGCAGGCGCAGCGCGCGGGGGGAGGGGGCCAGCAGCAGGTCCGCCGTGAGGAGCACGAGGCACAGCGCCAGCCACGTCCACAGCGCGGCCCACCCCGGCCAGGCGAGCAGGAGCACCAGGCCGGCCGCCACGAGCACCGGCGCCCGCCAGGTCAGCGCCACGGCACCGGCCCCCGCGCCGCCGCCCGCCGACCGGCCCGCGCGGCTCCTCCCGTGGTGCTCACCGCGGGACGGGCACGGAGCCGAGCACGGAGTCCAGCACGGCGTCCACGCTCACCCCGTCCAGCTCCGCCTCCGGCCGCAGCTGCACCCGGTGCCGCAGCGTGGGGCGCGCCAGCGCCTTGACGTCGTCGGGGGAGACGTAGTCGCGCCCGGACAGCCACGCCCACGCCCGCGCCGCCGCCAGCAGCGAGGTGGCACCGCGCGGGGAGACCCCCAGCGCCAGCGACGGCGAGCTGCGCGTGGCCCGGCACACGTCGACGACGTAGCCGATGACCTCCCGCGAGCACTGCACGCGGCGCACCGCGGCGCTGGCGATCGCCAGCTGCTCGGGGGTGGCCACCGCCCGCACCCCCGCGGCCGCCAGGTCGCGCGGGTCGAAGCCGCCGGCGTGGCGGGCCAGCACCTCCACCTCGTCCTCGCGCGGCGGCAGCGGCAGCGTCAGCTTGAGCAGGAACCGGTCCAGCTGCGCCTCCGGCAGCGGGTAGGTGCCCTCGTACTCCACCGGGTTCTGCGTGGCGGCGACGATGAACGGGCTCGGCAGCGCCCGCGGCTCGCCCTCGACGGAGACCTGCTTCTCCTCCATGGCCTCCAGCAGCGAGGCCTGCGTCTTCGGCGGCGTCCGGTTGATCTCGTCGGCCAGCAGCAGGTTGGTGAAGACCGGCCCCTCCCGGAAGCTGAAGCGCGCCGTCTGCGCGTCGTAGACCAGCGAGCCGGTCACGTCACCGGGCATGAGGTCGGGGGTGAACTGCACGCGCTTGGTGTCCAGGCGCAGGGTCGCCGCCAGCGTGCGCACCAGCAGCGTCTTGGCGACCCCGGGCACGCCCTCCAGCAGCACGTGCCCGCGGCACAGCACCGCGATGACGAGCCCGGTGACCGCCGCGTCCTGGCCGACGACGGCCTTGGCGACCTCCTGGCGCACCGCGCGCAGCGCCTGCCGCGCCTGCTCCACGGCCTCCTCGCCGTCCACCGGGGCGGCCTGCCCGCGCCGGTCCTCCAGCTGCCCGTCCAGCTGCCCGTCCAGCTGCTGGTCCGCCTGCCCTTGCACCTGCTCGTCCACTACTGGATCGCCTTCCTGGGGGAGTCGCCTCGCACGGAGCGTTCGAGGGCGTCGAGGTCGCCGGCCAGCCGCACCAGGGCGGCGTCGTCGCGCGGGGCCGGGCCGGCCAGCAGCTCGCGCACCTGCGCGGGCGCGCGCCCGGTCAGCCACGCGACCTGGTCGGCCACGTCGGTCACGGGAGCGGTGGCGTCCAGGCGGACCACGGCGCGCAGCCGCCGCACGGCCGCCCCGCGCAGCAGGTCGGCGGCGCGCCCGGCCGCACCGGCCGTCGCGTACAGCCGCCCGTGCCCCTCCACCGTCTCCGCGGCCCGCACCACCACGGGCAGCGGCTCGGGCACCAGCCGGCCCAGCCGCCGCCCCCGCCACAGCGCCGCGGTGAGCGCCGCCAGCAGCAGCAGCAGCGTCGCGGGCGCCACCCAGCCCGGCACCAGCTGCCCCAGCGGCACGGGTGCGCTCTCGGTGTCCAGCGGGTCGGGCAGGTACCACACGAGCTCCTCGCGCCCGCCGAGGACGTGCAGCGCGAGCGCCGCGTTGCCCTCCTGCGCGACCCACCGGTTGGTGAGCAGGCCCGGCTGCCCCAGCACCACCAGCCGGCCGCCACCGGGCTCCAGGGGCTGCACCTGCACGTACGAGCCGCCGTAGCAGGAGAGCGCGGGCGCACCGGGCGCCACCGCGTACGCGGTGCCGCCCGCGCGGGCCCGTCCCGCCGCCACCGCCGCGGGCACCGCGCAGCCGGGGTCGCGGTCGGCGGCCGCGGAGGTGGGGCCGACGCCCACCCCGTCGGCGAGGGCCTCCAGCGCCGCGGCCCGCGGGCGCAGCAGCACCAGGTCGGCGCCGGAGGCGGCCAGCGCCCGCAACCGGTCCGCCGAGAGCAGCTCCGGGGCGGTGACCAGCACCGTCGCCCCCTCGCCCGCCCCCGCGCCCGCCCCGCCGAGCGCGTCCTGCACCGCGGCCCAGGAGCGCTCCTCGCGCACGCGGACGCCCTGCTCGCCGAGGACCTGCGCGAGCGCGCGGGCACCGGCCGGTGCGACCGAGGACGGCGACATCGACTCGCGGTTGGTGCGCGGGGACAGCAGCGCCACCAGGAGCAGGACCGCCAGCACCAGCGCGCCCACGAGCACGCCCGCGCGCCGGCGCTGCCGGCGCGTCCCCGGCGGCTGCGCGGCGGTCACCGGGACCTCGAGCAGGCTCACGCGCCGCTGCCCACCAGCACCGGACGGGCGGCGGCGACGTCGGCCACGACGCGCCGCAGGTCCTCGTCGGTGTCCGCGGCGGCCGGGCGCCCGCCGTAGCGCACGTCCTCGAAGGTGCGGGCGGCGCGGGCCAGGCAGGCCGCGCAGCCGGGCAGCGCCGCGCCGGCCTGCCGGGCGACCTCGGAGGCGGTGCGCCCCGGGCGGCGGTCGATGAGGTCGCGCTCCTCCAGCGAGCGCACCAGGCCGCGGAAGCGCTCGGCGACCGCCACGTCCCAGCGGCCGGCCGCGGCCGCCTCGTCGGCGCGGCGCAGGTGGGTGGCCGAGGGTTCCGGCCCGGCCTCGAAGACCGCGTCGGGGCCGGCCCGGCGGGCGCTGCGGCGCACGGGCCCGGACACCAGCAGCACGACGGTCACCAGGACCGCCAGCAGCAGGACCACCACGACCACGGCCGTCCAGCTGGTGCCCAGCCCGGGCACCGCCACGCCCTCCAGCCGATCCTGCAGCCACTCCCACGCGCGCTGCAGCCAGGAGCCGCGGGCCTCGCGGTACTCCGCGCCGGCCAGCTCGCCGGCGAGCCACTCGCGCGCGGTGGCGCGGTCGGGCTGCACGGGGACGCTCACGGGTGCGCCCTCACGCGCCGGCGGCGCGGTGCAGCTCGACGTCGAGCCCTTCCCGCCGCATGCGCAGGTCGACGTAGAGCAGCGCCGTGACCGAGGCCAGGAACGGGTAGCCCACGACGCTGCCGATCACCGACCCCACGGTCGAGACGGTCTGCGAGAGCACCATCCCCAGCCCCTGGGGGTCGGTGCCGGAGACGGCGCCGAGCGCACCGCCGACCACCGTGAAGGGCACGGCGACCGCGGTCACGACGGCGTAGACGACGGCCGTCGTCAGCAGCAGGATGCCCAGCAGGCGCCAGAAGGAGCCCCGGGTCAGCCGCCAGGAGCGCTTCAGCGAGGCGCCCACGCCCAGGCCCTCCAGCAGCATCGCCGGGGTCGCCATCGACCACTTCACCCACAGGTAGGCGCCGCCGGCCAGCCAGCCCAGCAGCCCCAGCAGCAGCAGCAGGACGCCCACGCCGGTGACGGCCTCGGAGTCGGCCAGGCCCACCAGCAGCCCGCCGGGCAGCAGGGTGAGCACGCCCACGGCCCCCGAGGCCACGGTGATGACCAGCGAGAGGCCGACCAGCGCGAGCAGCCGGGGCCGGCAGGTGCGCCACAGCTCGCCGAAGCCGACGCCGCGCCCGAGCACGGCGCGGCTGACGCTGACGATGAGCATCCCGTTGAGCACGAGCACCGCCACGGCCTGCAGCAGCGCGCCGAGCACCACCAGCGGCACCGAGCCCTGCACCGCGGAGAAGAGGTCGTCCACACCGCCCTCGCCGCCGGTCTCCAGGCGGTTCAGCGCCCCGACGAGGTCGCGGGTGCTGACGATCGTGGCGACGAGGGTGACCGCCGAGGTGACGACGACGACGATCGCCGACAGCCCGACCATCACCTTGGGGTTGAAGCGGAAGGCGCGGAAGGCGCCGTCCCAGATCTCGCCCAGGCCCAGCGGCCGCAGCGGGACGATGCCCGGCCGCGGTGCCGGCGGCCGGTCCCAGCCGCCCCGCCCCGGCGCCTGCCCCGGGCCCTGCCCGGGGAGGGGCCCCTGCCCGGGCGCCGGTCCCGGCTCGCCCCAGCCGCCCGGCTGCGGGCTCGCCCAGCCCTGCCCGGCGCCCTCGCGGGCGCCCTCGTCCGGGCGCTCCCACTGGCTCATCGCCGTCCCCCCTGCGCCACCGAGATCCGCACGTCGCTGGCTGCCCATCGTGCCAGAGGCCGACCCGCCCGCCGCGCCGCGCGCGGCAGCGGGCACCGCGGGCGGCATAGTGATCCCATGAGGGGACGCGTCCTCGTGGTGGACGACGACACCGCGCTCGCCGAGATGCTGGGGATCGTGCTGCAGGGGGAGGGGCTGGAGACCCGCTTCTGCGCCGACGGCGACGAGGCGCTGGCCGCCTTCCGCGCCACCCGCCCGGACGTGGTCCTGCTGGACCTGATGCTGCCGGGCACCGACGGCATGGAGGTGTGCCGGCAGATCCGCGCCGAGTCCGGCGTGCCGATCGTCATGCTCACCGCCAAGAGCGACACGGTCGACGTCGTGCTCGGCCTCGAGGCCGGCGCCGACGACTACGTCGTCAAGCCGTTCAAGCCCAAGGAGCTCGTCGCGCGCGTGCGGGCCCGGCTGCGCTCGGCGGGGGACCGCCCGCCGGAGACGCTGCGCATCGGCGACCTCACGATCGACGTCGCCGGGCACTCGGTGCGCCGCGACGGGCGCTCGCTGCCGCTGACGCCGCTGGAGTTCGAGCTGCTGGTCACCCTGGCCCGCAAGCCCTGGCAGGCCTTCACCCGCGAGCTGCTGCTGGAGCAGGTGTGGGGCTACCGGCACGCCGCCGACACCCGGCTGGTCAACGTCCACGTGCAGCGGCTGCGCTCGAAGATCGAGCGCGACCCCGAGCACCCGGAGATCGTCGTCACCGTCCGCGGAGTGGGGTACCGCGCGGGGCCGTTGTGAGCGGGCCGTCGCGAGGTGCCCGCCGGGCCGGTCGCCGGCCCGGTCCGGCGGGGGCGCCCCTGCTCGCGCGCGCGCTGCGCTGGCCGCTGCGGAGCCTGGGGCACGGCGCGCTGGGCGCGCTGGGCCGCTGGCGGGCCTCCCTGCAGACCCGCGTCGTCGTGCTCACCACCCTGCTCGGCCTGGCCGTGGTCGTCGGGGTGGGCTCCTTCCTGCTGGACGGCATCGCCGACGGCCTGGTCGCCGAGCGCCAGCAGGTCGCGCTCGCCGACGCCGCGCGCGGCGCCCAGACCGCCCAGCAGCAGTTCGACGCCGCCACCACGACGACGTCGGCGGAGGTCGAGCAGCTCGCGGGCGACGTCGTCTCCTCCCTGGAGGGCGCCGGGCCCGACCGGGCCCGCGGGGTCGTGCTGCTGCGCGCCACCGGCGCCCCGGACACCGCCGGCAGCGGGCAGGTCGTCGTGCGCGACGTCGCCTCCGAGGGCCTGGACGCCGCCGACGTGCCGCCGGCGCTGCGCCAGGCCGTCGTGGACTCCGACGTGCAGCAGCTGCAGATCGTCGACCTGACGCGCGGGCGGGGCGCCCCCTCGCTCGTCGTCGGCTCCACGGTGACGCTGCCGCGGGCGGGGGAGTACGAGCTGTACTTCGTGTACTCGCTGGCCAGCGAGGAGCAGACCCTGTCGCTGGTGCGCACGACGTTCGTCGGCGGCGGCATCGCGCTCGTCCTGCTCGTCGGCGCGGTCGCCTGGGTGGTCACGCGCCTGGTGGTGCAACCCGTGCGCGAGGCCGCGGGCACCGCCGAGCGCCTCACCGGCGGCCACCTCGACGAGCGGATGCGGGTGCGCGGCAGCGACGACCTGGCCCGCCTGGCGCGCGCCTTCAACGAGATGGCCGCCGGCATGCAGCAGCACATCGAGCAGCTGGAGGAGCTCTCGCGGGTGCAGCGCCGCTTCGTCTCCGACGTCAGCCACGAGCTGCGCACCCCGCTGACGACCATCCGGATGGCCGGAGAGGTCCTGCACGACGCCCGCGACGGCTTCGACCCCGTCTCGGCGCGCTCGGCGGAGCTGCTGCTCACCCAGCTGGAGCGCTTCGACACGCTGCTGTCGGACCTGCTGGAGATCTCCCGCTTCGACGCCGGCGCCGCCGCCCTCGAACCCGACCCGCAGGACGTGCGGGTGCTCGTGCACCGCGTCGTGGAGCTCACCGCGGCGCTGGCCGAGCGCCGCGGCAGCGAGGTCCGCGTCCTGGAGCCCTCCGGCCCGTGCACCGCCGAGGTCGACTCCCGGCGCATCGAGCGCGTCCTGCGCAACCTCGTCGGCAACGCCATCGAGCACGGCGAGGCCCGCCCCATCGAGGTCACGATCGCCTGCGACGAGTCCGCGGTCGCCGTCGGGGTGCGCGACCACGGCGTCGGGCTGGGGCCGGCGCAGCTGCCGCGGGTCTTCGACCGCTTCTGGCGCGCGGACCCCGCCCGGGCGCGCACGACGGGCGGCAGCGGGCTGGGCCTGGCGATCGCGCTGGAGGACACCCGCCTGCACGGCGGGTGGTTGGAGGTGTGGGGCCGGCCCGGCCAGGGCTGCCACTTCGTGCTCACCGTGCCGCGCGTGGCCGGCCGCGCGCTGCGCTCCTCGCCGCTGCCGGTCGTGCCGCTGGGCTGGCGCCAGCCGGTCGCCGCGCTGCCCGCGGGCCGCGCGCCCGCCGGTCCGGCGGAGCAGCCGTGAGGCCCGCTCGCGCACCCGGCCGCGCTCCCGGTCGCGCCGGCGCCGCGCTGCTGGTGTGCGCGCTGCTGGCCGGCTGCGGCGGCATCCCGCGCTCCAGCGAGGTCGTCGGCGGTGCGCGCCCCGCCGACGACCCCCGCACCGGGCTGCTGCAGGTGATCCCCGAGCGCCCCGCGCGGGGGGCCAGCGCCGTGGAGGTCGTCCGCGGCTTCCTGCTGGCCGGGGCCAGCTCCGACGACGACCACGCCGTGGCCCGGGAGTTCCTCAGCGCCCCGGTGGCGCAGACGTGGCGGCCGGACACCGCCACGACGCTCGTGGAGACCACGCCCGAGCTGAGCCTGCTGGCCCAGGACGCCACCGGCGCCACCGTCGAGGTCAGCGCCCGGGTCACCGCCGTCGTCGACGAGGCCGGCCACTACGCGGCGCAGGCGCCCGGCACGCCGCTGCGCCGGCAGCTGCACCTGGTCCGCGAGGGCGGCCAGTGGCGCCTGACCGACCCCGGTGACGGGGTGGTGCTCACCGGCCTGGACGCCTCCCGCACCCTGCGCCCCTTCCCCGTGTGGTTCGCGACCCCGGCGAGCCCCCAGGCCGCGCAGGTGCCGGCGCTGCTGGTGCCCGACGTGCGCTGGTTCGGCTACGACTCCTCGACCGCCACCCGCATCGTGCGCGCGCTGCTGGAGGGCCCCGCGCCGTGGCTGGCGCCGGGGGTGCGGACCGGCGCCCCGGCCGGCACCCGGCTGCGGGTGGGCACCGTCCCGGTCGCCGCCGGCACGGCCACCGTCGAGCTGACCGGCGCCGCGCTGGACGCCGGCCCCGACGCGCGCGGCCTGCTGCTCGCGCAGCTGCGCGCCAGCCTCACCGGCCTGCCCGAGGTGGACGAGGTGCGCGTCACCGTCGGCGGTGCGGACCTGACGCGCACCTCCGAGCAGGACCCCGGGCCCCCCGTGCTGCCGCGCGCGGCGACCGCCGCCGACGCACGCCTGGTGCTGCTGGGCGAGCGGGGCCTGGAGCGCTGGGACCGCACGGGCGCGCGCGAGGTGACCGGCACCGGCCCGGGGCTGTCGCCCGCTGCCGCGGCGCACCCGGCGGCGGCCCTGGACGGCAGCGCCTACGCCGTGCTCACCGACGCCGGGCGCGTGCTGCGGGTGCAGCAGCCGGGCGGTCCGCTGCAGGCCGCCGTCACCGGGCAGGGCCCGCTGGCACCGCCGAGCGTGGACCGCTTCGGCTGGGCGTGGACGGCGCCGGCCGCCCCCGCGGCGGCGCCCGCGGCCGCCGCGGCGCCGCTCGCCGTCCCGGTCGCGCGCCCGGACGCGCCGGCGGTCCGCGTGCAGCCGCCCGCCGACGGCCTGGCCGGCACCGTGCTGCGGCTGCGGGTCTCCCGCGACGGCACCCGGGTGCTCGTGGTGTCGCAGGACGCCGCGGGCGCCACCTCGGTGCACGTGCACGCCGTGGTGCGCGACGGGGCCGGCGCACCGCTGCGGCTGTCGGGGCCCGGGGGCGACCTCGTCCCCGGTGCGGGCACCGTCCTGGACGCCGCCTGGCTGCCCGACGACGAGTTCGTCGTGCTGGCCCGCCCGGCCGGCCAGGCCGACCCGGTGCCCCTGCTGGCCCGGGTCTCGGGGCCCGTCGCGGCGCTGCCCGCGGTGCCGGGCGCGGTGTCGGTGGCCGCGGGCTGGAGCGAGCGCGACGTCGTCGTAGGCACCGCCGACGGCCGCCTGTTGGCCCGCAGCGGCGCGGGCTGGGTGCCCGTCGCCGAGGGCCGCGACCCCGCCTACCCCGGCTGAGACCCCGCCTACCCCGGCTGAACCGCCTGCACGCGACCGCCGCGGTCCGCACGGCCGCCGGTGGCGCCGCTGCGGCCGGCCGCGCTGTGGAGGGGCGCCCGCGCGCCCGCTCCGGTGCGCACGATCGCCCGGTGGACCCCGCCCCGACCACCCCGACCACCCCGACCGCCCTCACCGGTCCGGCCCGCGCGCTGCGCGCCGCCTGCGACCTCGTCTGGCCCCTGGAGTGCGCCGGGTGCGCGCGGGCCGGCCTGCTCTGCTGCCGCGGCTGCGCCCGCTCGCTGCGCCGGCCGCCCCCGCCCGCCGCGCTGGCCGACGGCACGCCCGTGCTCGCCTGCGCCGCGCACGCGGGCGCCGCCCGGCAGGTGCTGCTGTCGGTCAAGGAGCGCGGGCGCGCCGACGCCCGCCCGGTGCTGGCCGCGGCGCTGGCCCGCGCGCTGGAGCGGCTGCCGGCGCCCGCCGGGCGGGGCGTGGACCTGGTGCCGGTGCCCACCCGGGCCGCCAGCCGCCGCGCGCGCGGCGGGGACCTCGTGGCCGACCTCGCGGCCCGCACGGCCGCGCTGGCCCGGGCGCGCGGGCGCGACGTGCGGGCCGCCCGGGTGCTGCGGGTGGCCCGCCGGGTGGCCGACCAGACCGGGCTGGACGCCGCCGGGCGGCGCGCCAACCTGGCCGGGGCCTTCGCGGTCCGCGGTCCGCTGCCGCCCGGTCCCTGCGTCGTCGTCGACGACGTCGTGACGACCACCGCGACCGCGGCGGAGGCCGTGCGGGCGCTGCGCGCCGCCGGCGCGCGGGTGGCCGGTGTGCTCTGCGTGACGCTGGCGTGAGCCGTCCGCGCGGACCCGCGCCCTCGCCTGGGCACCTCGCGCCCGGCTGGTCTAGCGTTGGTGCATGGCAGCCGAGACCGGCGTCAGGTCGGGTCGATCCCCGGCGGTGTCCGAGGGTGGACCCGTCATCCGGGGGAGCGACCCCTGCCGGTCGTGCGCTGCCTCTCACCGTGCCCTCCCCGCGGGGGTGGTGCGCGGCACGAGGTGACGGTCCGAGGCGGGCCGGCCCCGGCCGCGCCCGCCATCCGAACGAGGGAGGCATCCCGTGGAAGTTGTGGTCACCGGACGGCACGTCGAGGTCAAGGAGAGGTTCCGGCACCACGTCGAGGCCAAGCTGGAGAAGGTCCCCCAGTTCGCGCCGCGCGTCCAGCGCATCGACGTCGAGATCTCCCACGAGAACAACCGGCGCCAGGCCGACATGTGCGAGCGCGTGGAGATCACGCTGCGCGACAAGGGGCCGGTGGTGCGCGCGGAGGCCTGCGCCGACGACCCCTACGCCGCGCTCGACCTCGCCACCACCAAGCTGTACGAGCGACTGCGCCGCTCCCGCGACCGGCTGAAGGTCCACCGGGGGCGCCGCCGGCCCACCTCCGTCGCCCAGGCCACCGCGGGGCTGTCCGACGAGGCGCTCACCGCCTCCACGGCCGCGGGCCAGCCGCTGCTGGCGGACGCCGAGGACCACGCCCCCACGCCCGCGGTCATGGCCTCCTCCAAGCCGCCGACGGCGGACCAGGTGGACTCCTGGGCCGAGGTCGGGGCCGAGGACGCCTCCCCGGTGGTCATCCGGGAGAAGACGCACGCGGCCGAGCCGATGACGCTGGACCAGGCGCTGTACGAGATGGAGCTCGTCGGCCACGACTTCTACCTCTTCGTCGACGCCGCCAGCGGCACGCCGAGCGTGGTCTACCGCCGCCGCGGCTGGGACTACGGGGTCATCCACCTCGACGTCCAGCCGGCCGATGGCTCGACCGGCGCCGACGCGCGCGGCGCCTCCGACGCGGCGCTGTCGGCCGTCGTGGCGGCCGCCGTGCGCTGAGCCGCCCGGCCGCGCTGCCGGCCGCCCCACCGGGCGGCGCCGGGCGCCGCTCCCCGCGCGGGGAGTGGCGCCCGGTGCGCGTCGTGCCAAGATCGGCTGACCGTCCGGTGAGGGAGGAAGTGCCGATGAGCGACGCGCAGGCAGGCGAGGCGATCCGGGTCGTCGTCGTCGACGACCACTCCCTCTTCCGGCGCGGGCTGCAGATGGTCCTGTCCACCGAGGACGACATCGACGTCGTCGGCGAGGCCGGTGACGGCGCCGAGGCCGTGCAGCGGGTGGAGGAGCTGCTGCCCGACGTCGTCCTGATGGACGTGTGGATGCCGCGGCGCTCCGGCATCGACGCGTGCGCGCAGATCAAGGCCGTCGCCCCCTCCACCCGGATCCTCATGCTCACCTCCTCCGAGGAGGAGGACGACCTCTTCGGCGCGGTCCGGGCCGGCGCCAGCGGCTACCTGCTCAAGGACGTGCCGGCCGAGGAGGTCGCCGACTCCATCCGCGCCGTCGTCTCCGGCCAGTCCCTCATCACCCCCAAGATGGCCGGGCTGCTGCTGGGGGAGTTCAACGCCATGCGCCGGCGCGACGAGGAGCGCGCGCTCGGCCTGCCCGGCAGCCCGCGGCTGTCCCCGCGCGAGCTGGACGTGCTGCGGCTGCTCGCGCGCGGCATGGCCAACCGCGAGATCGCCGGCGCGCTCGGCATCAGCGAGAACACCGTCAAGAACCACGTCCGCAACCTCCTGGAGAAGCTGCAGCTGCACTCGCGCATGGAGGCCGTCGTCTACGCGGTGCGGGAGAAGATCGTGGAACTGTCGTGAGCCCCGCCGCGCCCGGGCCCGTGGAGGAGATCAGCGCGGCGCAGGCGCGCCGGACGGCGCTGGCGGCCCAGGGCTTCAGCCGGCGGCGGCCGCCGGTGGTGGGCCCCCAGCACCTGGCGCGGGTGCTGGACCGCCTCGGCGTCGTGCAGATCGACAGCGTCAACGTGCTGTGCCGCAGCCACTACCTGCCCTTCTTCAGCCGCCTGGGCCCCTACCCGGCGCAGCTGCTCGACCGCGCCGCCTCCCGCAGCCCGCGGCGGCTGGTGGAGTACTGGGCCCACGAGGCCTCCTACGTGGCACCGGCCACCCACCGCCTGCTGCGCTGGCGGATGGAGCGCGCCGCCCACGACGCCTGGGGCAGCGTCCGCAGCATCGCGCTGGAGCAGCCGGGCCTGCTGGAGGCGGTCCTGGAGCACGTGGGCGCCCACGGACCGCTCACCGCGCGCCAGCTCGAGGCGGCGCTGGCGCCCGGGGCCGCGCGCCCCAGCGACCACTGGGGCTGGAACTGGTCGGCGGTCAAGCGGGCCTGCGAGCACCTGTTCTTCGCCGGCCGGCTCTCGGCGGCCGGCCGCACGCCGCAGTTCGAGCGCCGCTACGACCTCACCGAGCGGGTGCTGCCGCCGCAGGTCGCCGCGCTGGCCGACCCCGAGCCCGCCGACGCCGTGCGCGAGCTGGTGCGCACCGCCGCCCGCGCCAGCGGGGTGGCGACGGAGACGAGCCTGCGCGACTACTTCCGGCTGCGCCCGGAGCAGTCCCGGCAGGCGGTCGCCGAGCTCGTCGAGGCCGGCGAGCTGGAGCCGGTGCGGGTGCGCGGCTGGGCCTCCTCGCAGCGCCGGCCGGCCTACCGGGTGCCCGGCGCCCCCGCGCCCCGGGTGCGCGCCCGGGCGCTGCTCACCCCCTTCGACCCGCTGCTGTGGCACCGCGAGCGCACCGGCGAGCTGTTCGGCGTCCAGGTGCGCCTGGAGCTCTACGTGCCGCGCGAGAAGCGCGTCCACGGCTACTACGTGCTGCCGTTCCTGCTCGGGGAGCGCGTCGTCGCCCGCGTCGACCTCAAGGCCGACCGGGCCGCACCCGGTGGCCTGCTGCGCGTGCAGGCGGCCTGGGCGGAGCCCGCGGCACCCGCGCAGACCGCCGACGAGCTCGCCTCGGAGCTCGGCGACCTCGCCGGCTGGCTCGGCCTGGGCGGCGTGGTGGCCGCCGGGCACGGCGACCTGGCCCCCGCGCTGGCGGCGGCGCTCCGGCGTTCGGGTCACTGATGCCCCTCGCGCCTCAACATCGCGCGGGCGGGGGCCGAGACAGCAGGCGTGGACGTCGCCGCACTCACCGCCGAACAGGTCGAGCAGGCCAGCGGGCTGCTCGAGCACGTGCTCACCGAGCTCACGCGCGGCACCAGCGAGCGCGACGTGCTGACGCGGGCCGCCGCGCTGGTGGCCGAGCTCGCCGCCGCCGACGTGGTCGTCGTCTGCGAGGGGGGCCACGTCCACGGCGGTGTCGGCCTCGGCCAGCGCTTCCTGCCCGAGCGGGGCCTGGCCCGCGTCGTGCGCGACGGGGCCGGCTCCTTCGCCGTGCCCGGTCTGGGCCGGGTGCGGGCCACCGTCGTCGAGGTCCCGGCGCTCTCGGACGTCCACGTCGTCGTCGGCCGCGCCGAGGGGGCCCAGGCGCCCGCCGGCTCCTCGGCCGCCACCGGGCTGGTCGCGCGCGTGCTCGGTCTCGTCGTGCTCTCGCGCCACGGGCGCGAGCGCGAGCGCTGGCACCGCCAGCAGGGTGCCCAGGGCGCCGCCGAGCGCACCCGCCTGCAGCAGGCGCTGCGCCAGCGCGAGCAGGTCCTCACCACCTCGGTGCGCTTCCAGCGGGCCGTCTCCAGCCGCCGGCCGCTGCCGGAGCTGCTCGTGCAGATCGCCACCAGCTCCTCCGAGCTCATGGACGCGCGCGCCGTCTCCCTCGTGCTGGCCGACCCGCGCTCGCAGATGCGCATGCGCGTCGTGGCCGCCGTCGGCGAACCGCCCCTGGAGGCCGACCTGGTGCTGGCGGCCACCACCGCCCTCGGCGGGTTCGGCGTCGCCGTCGGCGACGACGTCCTGCCCGCGGCCGCCGCGGTGCACATCAACGGCCGCAGCGTCGGGGCGCTGGTCGTGGACACCTCCGGCAGCGGGCCGCTGGACCCCGTGGGGGCGACCGTGCTGCGCGCCTTCGCCGAGCACGCGAGCATGGCGCTCAGCCACGCCGACACCGTCCGCGCCGTGGAGGCCGCCTCCTCCGACTCGCTGACCAGCCTGCCCAACCGGGCCACCCTGCTGCGCCACCTCGAGATCGCGCTGCGCGTCACCGAGACCGACGGCCTGGGCACCGCGGTGCTGTTCATCGACCTCGACGGCTTCAAGAACGTCAACGACACCCTCGGCCACGCCGCCGGGGACGAGGTCCTCAGCCGCGTCGCCCGCCGGCTGCGCCGCTGCCTGCGCGGCGACGACGTCGCGGCCCGCCTCGGCGGCGACGAGTTCGCCCTCGTCGTGCGCGACGTCGAGCCCGAGCGCGCCGCCCAGCGCATCGCCGCCCGCGTCCAGGCCGACGTCACGCTGCCGGTGGAGACGCACGGGCGCACGGTGCGCGTGGGGGCCAGCATCGGCATCGCCGTCGCCGAGGCCGGTGTCAGCGCCGCGGAGCTGCTGCGCCGCGCCGACAGCGCGATGTACCGGGCCAAGGCCGACTCGCAGGCCGGCGGCGACGAGCCCGGCGACGGTGGTGTCGTCGTCTTCGAGGCGGACATGCACGACGCCGACCGGCTGCGCCGCCAGCTGGAGCACGACCTGCAGCGCGCCGTCGCCGACGACGAGTTCGAGCTGGCCTACCAGCCGATCGTGCGGCTGGCCGACGGCGCCGTCGTGGGTGTCGAGGCGCTGCTGCGCTGGCGCCACCCCACCCGCGGGCTGCTGGAGCCGGGGGCCTTCCTCGCCGGCGCCGAGCGCTCCCCGGCCGTGGAGCAGCTGTGGCGCTGGGTCCTGCAGACCGCCTGCCGGCAGGCGTCGCTGTGGCGGCTGCAGGTGCCGGACCTGTCGGTGACGGTGAACCTGTCCGCGGGGCACGTGCTCTCGCGCACCGCCGCCGACGACGTCCGCCAGGCGCTCAACCGCGCGGGCCTGGACCCGGACGCCCTCGTGCTGGACGTCCCGGCCGACCTGCTGGCCGTCGACCCGGACGTGCTGACGGCGCGGCTGCAGAGCCTGCGGGCCACCGGTGCGCGCATCCTCCTCGACGACTTCGCGACCCTCGCCACGGGCGGTGGCGTGCTCGCGAACCACTCCCTGGCCCCGCTGCGCCAGCTGCCGGTGGACGGCGTCAAGCTCGACCGCACGCTCATCGCCGAGGTCGACGGCGCCGACGGCGCGGACGCGATGGCGGCCGTGCGGACGCTGTGCGAGCTCGGCGCGGCGCTGGACCTGGGGGTGGTGGCCGAGGGCGTCGAGCGCACCGAGCAGGTGCTGCTGCTGCAGGAGGCCGGCTGCTCGGTCGCGCAGGGCGTGCTGCTGGGCTCCCCGCGCTCGGTGGCCGAGCTGGGCTCGGAGCTGGCCGCCAGCGAGCTCGGCCCGGTCGAGCCGCTGGCGGCCGTCCCGGCGCTGGGGGACCTCGTCGACCTGGCGGGAGGGCCCGTGCAGGTCGTCTACTACGACGAGCTGGACGACCTCGACGAGCTGGAGGACCGGCTGGGTGCCCACGGCGGCCCCGCGGCCGGCGCCCGGGACGGCTCCGGTGCGGCGGCGGCCCCGCTCCCCGCCCCCGCCCCGGCCCCGCTCCCCGTCCCGCTCCCCGTCCCGGCTCCCGCGCCGGCGCTGGACCCGCACGAGGCGTTCGCGCGCGAGTTCGGCTCCGCCGGCGTGCCCCGCGAGGGCGCGCTGGCGCTGCCCCCGGCGCAGGCGGCGCCCGGGGCCCCGGTGCCGGTCCCGATCAGCGGCGTGCGCCCCAGCGACCTGCGCCGGCTGCTGGACCAGTCGCGCTGAGCGGTCGCCGGGGGCCGGTGCGTGCCCGCCGGAAGGACGCTGCGTCGAGGGCACATCGACGCAGCGCCACCGGATCGGTCCGTACGGGCACCTGCGCGCGTCGCTGCGCCGGTAGAGTGAGGGCGTGCCAGCGATCGTCGAGAAGGTCCTCCGCGCCGGTGAGGGCCGCGTGGTCAAGCGTCTGCAGCGCATCGCGGAGCAGGTGAACGCTCTCGAGGACGACTTCACGGCGATGAGCGACGCCGAGCTGCGCGGGGAGACCCAGCGCTTCAAGGAGCGCCTCGCCAAGGGTGAGACCCTCGACGACCTGCTGCCGGAGGCCTTCGCCGTCGTCCGCGAGGCCTCGCGGCGCACGCTGGGCCAGCGGCACTTCGACGTGCAGCTCATGGGTGGCGCGGCCCTGCACCAGGGCAACATCGCCGAGATGCGCACCGGCGAGGGCAAGACCCTCGTCGCGACCCTGCCGGCGTACCTCAACGCGCTCACCGGCGAGGGCGTGCACGTCATCACGGTCAACGACTTCCTCGCCGAGTACCAGAGCGAGCTCATGGGTCGCGTCTACCGCTTCCTCGGGCTGACCAGCTCCTGCATCCTGTCCCGGATGCGCCCCGACGAGCGGCGCGAGGCGTACGCGGCCGACATCACCTACGGCACGAACAACGAGTTCGGCTTCGACTACCTGCGCGACAACATGGCGTGGAGCACCGCGGAGATGGTCCAGCGCGGCCACCACTTCGCGATCATCGACGAGGTCGACTCGATCCTCATCGACGAGGCCCGCACGCCGCTGATCATCTCCGGCCCGGCCGACCAGCCGACCAAGTGGTACACCGAGTTCGCGAAGATCGCGCGCCGCCTGCAGGTGGACGTCGACTACGAGGTCGACGAGAAGAAGCGCACCATCGGCATCCTCGAGGCGGGCATCGCCAAGGTCGAGGACCTGCTGGGCATCGACAACCTCTACGAGAGCGTCAACACCCCGCTCATCGGCTTCCTCAACAACGCCGTCAAGGCCAAGGAGCTGTTCAAGCGGGACAAGGACTACGTCGTCTCGTCCAAGGGCGAGGTCCTCATCGTCGACGAGCACACCGGCCGCATCCTCGCCGGCCGCCGCTACAACGAGGGCATGCACCAGGCCATCGAGGCCAAGGAGGGCGTGCCGATCCAGAACGAGAACCAGACGCTCGCGACGATCACCCTGCAGAACTTCTTCCGCATGTACGACAAGCTCTCGGGCATGACCGGCACGGCCATGACCGAGGCCGCCGAGTTCCACCAGACCTACAAGCTGGGCGTCGTCCCGATCCCGACGAACCGCCCCGCCGTGCGCATCGACCAGCCCGACCTCGTCTACAAGAACGAGCAGGCCAAGTTCACCGCGGTCGTGCAGGACATCGCCGAGCACCACGCCACCGGGCAGCCGGTCCTCGTGGGCACGACGAGCGTGGAGAAGAGCGAGCACCTCTCCCGGCTGCTCACCGAGGCCGGTGTGGAGCACACCGTCCTCAACGCCAAGCAGCACGAGCGCGAGGCCTCGATCGTGGCGCAGGCCGGGCGCAAGGGCGCCGTGACGGTGGCCACCAACATGGCCGGCCGCGGCACGGACATCATGCTCGGCGGCAACCCGGAGGTCCTCGCGGTCGCCGCCATGAAGGACAAGGGGCTCGACCCCGACGAGGCGCCGGAGGCCTACGAGGCCGCCTGGCCGGAGGTCCTGGAGCAGGCCAGGGAGTCGGTGAAGGCCGAGCACGACGAGGTCCGCGACCTCGGCGGGCTGTACGTCCTGGGCACCGAGCGCCACGAGTCGCGCCGCATCGACAACCAGCTGCGCGGCCGGTCCGGCCGTCAGGGCGACCCGGGGGAGTCCCGGTTCTACCTGTCGCTGACCGACGACCTCATGCGCCTGTTCAACGCCGCCCTGGTGGAGTCGTTCCTCACCCGCAGCGGCATCCCCGAGGACGTCCCGATCGAGTCCAAGATGGTCTCGCGGGCCATCCAGAGCGCGCAGGGCCAGGTCGAGGGCCGCAACTTCGAGATCCGCAAGAACGTCCTCAAGTACGACGACGTCCTCAACCGCCAGCGCGAGGTCATCTACCGCGAGCGCCGCAAGGTGCTCGAGGGCGAGGACCTGCACCTGCAGATCCGCCACTTCATCGACGACGTCGTCACCGCCTACGTCTCCGAGGCCACGGCGCAGGGCTTCGCCGAGGACTGGGACCTGGAGAAGCTGTGGGAGGCGCTGGGCGCCCTCTACCCGGTGTCGGTGACGCCCCAGGAGGTCGTCGAGGCGGCCGGCGGGCGGGGCAACCTGACCGCCGAGCGCCTCGTGGAGGAGATGCGCGCCGACGCGCAGGCCTGCTACGACCAGCGGGAGGCCGAGCTCGGCGAGGCGGTGGTCCGCGACCTGGAGCGCCGCGTGGTCCTGTCGGTGCTCGACCGCAAGTGGCGCGAGCACCTGTACGAGATGGACTACCTGCAGGAGGGCATCGGCCTGCGCGCCATGGCCCAGCGCGACCCGCTCGTGGAGTACCAGCGCGAGGGCTACCAGCTCTTCCTGGCGATGACCGACGCCATCAAGGAGGAGTCGGTCGGCTACCTGTTCTCGCTGCAGGTGCAGCCGGCCACGCAGGCCGGTGTCGTGGCCACCCCGCCCGGTCTGGCGGCGCCGGCCAACCAGCAGCTGCAGTACACCGCCCCCACGGCCGAGGGCGACGTCGAGGTGCACGCCGGCGACGCCTCGGCCACCGACGCCGTCACCGGCAACCGCGCCCAGCGGCGCGCCGCCGAGCGCAGCACGCGCGAGGGCTGAGCCGGCGGACGGGCGCGGCGGGTCAGCTCATCTCGACGGCGGTGACCCGCCAGCGCTCGCCGGAGCGGTCGCTGCAGCGCTCCACCCGCAGGGCGCCGGCCCGCACCCGCTCGCCGTCGCGCAGCACCGCGCTCGCCTCGACGACGCCCTCGGCGGGTGAGCTCGCGCGCAGCGACTGCACGCGGGTGGCCGGTCCGGCGGGCCGCCGGGTGCGGGCGCGCACCCGGGCCTGCACCGCGGCGCGGCGCTGGAGCCCGGCGTAGACGTCGGGTGCGGACCAGCGCAGCAGCTGCTGCGGCGGCCGGTGCCCGGACAGCACCTCCAGCAGGGCCACGAGGTAGCGCCGCGTCCACGCGGTGACCTCCGGCAGCTCGGCGGGCGGCAGCAGCCGCCGGTCGACCAGCTGCAGCTCCAGCACGCCCTGGTCGGGGCTGAGGTGGCTCAGGACCTCCTGCGGGCCGTCGTGCCCGCCGACCAGCGGGGGGACCGCGTGCGGCACCGGGTAGCGGCGCGCCCGCGGGAGGTCGAGCAGGTCGACGCCCTCGTGGGCGCGCAGGGTCGCGGAGCTGGACACGGAGGCCTCCGGGCGGTGCGGGTCGGGGTGCGGTTCGGCGTGCGGGCGGTGGGCGCGGGCGGTCGCGGGGTGGTGCGGGGACGGGCTCACGGCAGGCGCAGGACCTGACCGGGGTGCAGCACGTCGGGGTCGTCGCCGATGACGTCGGCGTTGGCCTCGTGGAGCAGGTGCAGCTGGCGCAGGACCTCGCCGGGGCCGGCCTGCGCCCCGCAGCGCGCCCGGGCCAGCGACCACAGGGTGTCGCCGCGCTGGACGACGACCTCCGCCGGGGCGGCGCCCTCCCGGGTGCCGCCGGGCAGCCGCGGCAGGTCGCCGGCGCGCGGTCCCGGCGCGGCGACCTGCGGGTGCTCGGTGAGCGCCGCCCAGCCCGGGTCCACGGCGTCCACGGGGGCCGGTGCCGCGCCCGGGTCCGCGGGGGCGCTGGCCGCCCACCCCGGGTCGGGCAGCGCTGCGCCGCCGCCCCGCTCGGCGGCTCCGGCGCTGAGCGCGGTGGACCCGAGCAGCAGGCCGACGGCCACCGCCACCAGCCGGCGCACCGGCGCGGGCACGCCGGGGGTGCGCCGCGCGGGGCGGCGACCGGGTGCGGCGGCGCGCACCTCGTCCAGCGCGGCGAGGACGGTCCCCAGCGCGAGCCAGCCGAGCACGAGGGCGGCGAGGACGGCGCAGCCGGCGACGAGCAGGTCGCCGGTGCCCGGCGTGCCGGCCGCCGCGGTCCGCAGCGCGGGGGAGCCGAGCCAGAGGGCTCCGGCACCCGCCGCGGCGGGGACGGCGGCGAGCAGCGCCCCGACCGCGGTGGTCACCAGGGCTCGTGCAGCACGCACGTCGACCGGCCTCCTGTCCTCGTCCCACCCGGATGCACCCGGACGGGTGCGTTGGATGTCGTTTGGTGTCGTTTGACGTGGACTGTCTAGCGATCGCCTGTGCGGGTGGCCAGCTCCTCGCGCCGGATGCGCCCGATCGGGCGGCACCTGTTGACGTTCGGTGAGGGCCCGTAGCGTGGCGGCGTGCGCTGGGAGCAGCTGTTCGACGACCTCGCCGCGCGGGCGGACCACCTCGAGCGCCTCGCGCACGACGCGGAGGTCGCCGACCGCCGCGTGCGCGAGGAGGCGACCGTGCTGCTCGGCGACCGGCTGCGCGCCGGCGCGCGAGCGGTGTCGCTGCTGCTGCGCGACGGCACCTGGGTGCGCGGGGCGGTGGCCACGACCGGGCCGGGGTGGGTGCTGCTGCACGAGGAGGGCAGCGCCCGCCAGGTGCTCGTGCCGGCGGGCGCCGTGCTGGCCGTGCGCGGCCTCGGGCCGCACGCGGCCGCTCCGCTGGGACCGGTGGCGGCCCGCCGCACGTTCGTGCTGGCGGTGCGCGCCCTGGCCGGAGCGGACGTGCCCGTGCTGCTGCGCACGGGGGCGTGGGACCTGCGGGGTTCGATCGAGCGCGTCGGCGCCGACCACCTGGACGTCGCCGTCGACGCTCAGGGCAGCGTGGTGGTGCCGTTCTCCGGGGTGCTCAGCATCGCCGAGCGCTGACGCGCGGGTGCGCCGGGCCGCTCAGGCGCTGTGGTGCCCCTCGAGGGCCTGCACGCTCTCGCGGGTCTGGGCGTACATGCGCTGGATGTACTTCTCCAGCTCCGCCTCCTCCACGCGCCACTGGCCCCGCCCCCCGACCTTGATGGCCGGCAGCTCACCCGTGCGGACCAGCGCGTAGGCCTGGGCCGAGGAGATCGCCAGCGTCTCGGCGACGTCCGCGAGCGGGATGAATCGGGCGGGCACGGTGGTCTCCTGGTCTCCTGGTCGCTGCGCAGGACGGTGCGGGAGCTGGTGCCCGCATCCTCGCACGGCGTCACCCCCGCGCATCTGCCGTTCGGGTGGCCTGTGGACGACGTCCGCCGTCCACCGGCGCGGGCCCCCACCATGGCCGGGTCCGTGCAGGTGGGAGAGAGGAGACGGCACGTGCGCACAGCGGTGCGACCGGGGGGTCGCTCGGACGCGGTCCGCCCCGGGGCGAGCAGGGCCCGGCGGATCGGTGCACCGTCCTGGCGCGACCCCCGGCTGCTGGTCGGCCTGGCGCTGGTGCTGGGCTCGGTGGTGGCCGGCGCGCGCGTCGTCACGGCCGCGCAGGCCACGACCGGCGTCTACGCGCTCGGTTCGGCCGTCGGCGCCGGCCAGCCGGTGAGCGCCGCCGGGCTGCGCGTCGTGCAGGTGCACCTCGACGAGGCCACGGCCGGTGCCTACCTGGGCGCCGGGGAGGACCTGGGCGCCGGAGCGGTCGCGCTGCGCGGTCTGCCGGCCGGCGAGCTGCTGCCGCGCTCGGCGATCGGCCGCGTCGGCGACCTCACGGCCCGGCCGGTGAGCGTGCCGCTGGAGGGGGCTCCACCGGCCGGGGTGGCCGTGGGGGCGCTGGTCGACGTGTGGGTCGTCCGGGAGTCGCCCGCAGCCGGGTCCACGAGCGGTACCGCGCCCGAGGCGCCGCAGCAGCTGGCGGAGGCGGCCGAGGTGTCGGCCGTCGCGACCGGCGGCACCGGGCTGTCCGCCCGCTCGGGAGCGGACGTGCAGGTGCTCGTGCCCCGAGGGGCGCTGCCGCGGGTGCTGCAGGCCCTCACCGACGGCGCGGACATCGTCCTCGTCCCGGTGCCCGGTGCCGGGCGGGGAGCGGCGTGAGCGTCCCCGTCCTCGTCGCCGTCCCGGGCACCGCCGAGGCGACCCTCGTGGCGGCGTGGGAGGCGGCGCGCCGGGACGTGGTCGTGGTGCGCCGCTGCGCGGACCTCGCGGAGGTGCTCGCCGCGGCCCAGGCCGGGCTGGCCCGGGCCGCGGTGCTCGGCGCCGACCTGCCGGGCAGCGACGTCGACACGGTGGAGCTGCTGCGCCGCCACGGCGTGGGGCTGGTCGTGCTGCTGCCTGCGGGCGCGGCGGGGGAGGCCGCCGAGCGCCGCTGGCGCCAGCTCGGGGCCCTGCGCCTGGCCAGCGCCTCGGACCCGCCGGAAGACGTGGCCCGCCTGGTGACCGCCGCCGTGGAGGACCTGTCCTCCACCACGACCACGACCACCACTGCCGCGGGCGCGGCGGTGCCCGAGGACTCCCCGGCGCCGGGGCGCACCGCCGTCGTCTGGGGGCCGCACGGGTCGAGCGGTCGCACGACCGTCGCCGTCAACACGGCGGCCGAGCTGGCCCGGGACGGCGCCCAGGTCCTGCTCGTCGACGCCGACACCCGTGGAGCCGGGGTCGGCCAGGCCCTCGGCCTGCTCGACGAGGCTCCCGGACTGCTCGCGGCGGTCCGCGCCGCGGCCGACGGGCGCCTGGACACGGCGACGCTGCACCGGCACGCCCCGGCCGTGCTCCCGGACCTCGCCGTCCTCACCGGCAGCCCGGACCCCGGCCGGTGGGCCGAGGTGCGCCCCGCGGCCCTGCGACGGCTCCTGGCGGTGGCCGCCGCCGCCTTCGACTGGGTCGTGGTCGACCTCGCGGGCGGCCTGGACGATCCGCAGGACCCCCGCGGGCGCGACGCGGCGACGGTGGTGGCGCTGGAGGCCGCCGACGCCGTGGTCCACGTCGGTGCCGCCGACCCGGTCGGCCTGCAGCGCTGGGTGCGCAGCTGGTCGCTGCTGCAGGAGCTCGCTCCCGGGACACCCGCCCTGCCGGTCGTCTCCCGGGTGCGGGCGTCGGCGGTCGGCTCCCCGCCGGCCCGGCGCACCACCTCGGCGCTGCGCCGCTTCGCCGGCGTGGAGGACGTCCTCCTCCTGCCCGAGGACGTCGCGGCCGACACCGCGCTGCTGGCCGGCCGGACCCTGGCGGAGGTCGCCCCACGCAGCCCGCTGCACCGGGCGGTGCGCCAACTGGCCCTGCGCCTGGAGGAGCGCGTCGACGCCCCCCTCGACCCGGTGGAGGCGGTCGTCAGGGGTGGATTTGACCCGCTGCTGGCCCGCAGTTAACGTAGTTGTCACACCCCAGTGGGGAGGAACGGACGGGTCACCGGCCGGTCCCCGCGTGCGGGACGGGGCCTCCCCGATCACCTCTGCTCCTGGCAAGCGCTCAAGTGCGCGGGCCGGTGGCCGATGGGGTTCGGGTCGCCCCTGGCGGGCTGGCCGGTCGACCTGGCTGGATCCGCTAGGATGGTGGAGCCAAAAGCCGAGCATCGCGGTCACTCCTCACAGGGTGGCGGAGCTCGTGCGTCCGGTTCTTGAGAACTCAACAGTGTGCCAAGTGTTGATGCCAAATCAATCAACCCCGTATGGCCACCGCTCATCTGGGTGGTGGTTGGGGATTCCTTTGGTGTTGTTCCTCCATCTTCTGCTC